>JAFWBH010000129.1 GCA_017507205.1 Clostridia bacterium | reverse complement strand
TTGTGGCGTTTCGTCATGAAGGCTAGAGAAAGACGCAATGAGTCAATCAAAAGCGCAAACACACCCATTTCAGAGGCTCAAAAGCCTGTCGCGCACACACGCACACGCATATGTGACAATAATAAAGAGAATGTGGTGGGCGATGCTATGGTGAGGGCGACCACAAGCATGCTTGCTGTAGGTGGATATTTTGTCCTATTTGGAATGGTGGTGGACACACTGCATCTCTTGCCCTTCTTTGACACCCTGCCCCTTGAGGTAAGAAGCATACTCTCTGCTGTCATTGAAATGTCGAGGGGTGCCGTAGAAGCAAGAGGTGTGTCGTCAATGTGGCTGTCAGTGGGGCTTTCAGCCTTCTCAATCACCTTTGGGGGTGCAAGCGTAGGACTTCAAAATTATCACTATTTATCTCAGTGTAATTGCACCCTTAGGGATGTGATTTTGCCCAAAATTTCACAGGGTATTTTTGCCTTTTTTATGGGTGTAATTTTTTCAATAATTTTTTTCAATATTTTTGGCATAAAGGGTTGACTTTTGACCTTTTAAAATCGTATTCTTATTGTAGAAATTAAATTTTTTTACATTTTCACGGAGGAACAACTAAATAATGATCAAAAACTGGAGCAACACTTTGATTGTTGCTTATTCTCATTTACCCAAAATCGTAAAATCTATCGATTTGAGAGTGGAAAACTGCGTAAATTCGGGTTTTAAAAGCGTTCACCTGCTCAACGGCATCACAAATGAACAATTATATGAAAAAATGGTGAAATTAATTGGTGAAAAGCAGAAAATGGTCAACCTTTACCACATAGTAAATGAAGGCTTGGACGCCATACCCGACAGTCATCGCCTTCTTATTGAGCTTCACTGCTTCAAGGGAAAGACCTTTGGTGAAATATCCAGTGTCCACGGCGTGCCATTGAGAACTCTTTTCAGACGCTTTGACGATGCTCTCCTGCGATTTAAAAATGCAATTACAAAAATGGGGTTTGATGAGGAATATCTTGAGGGGGACTATCGCCCTTATAGTTATATGAGAAAATTCTATAACGCACTTGACACGGAAAACTATTTGCCGTCATATCAAAAAACTGAATATATGGATTAAAAAAAAACGGCGATTGCTCGCCGTTTTCTTTTTGTCTTTATGCTTGTGGGTGGCCACATTCAGGGCAGAACTTGGAATCTCTGTCAATTTCTCGGCCACATTCAGGACAAAACTTTGTATCTCTGAGTCCTTCCTTGACTCCTGTTGCCATTGCTTTTGCAGTTATCTCAGTTGCTTCTGCGCCGATTTCTGCACCTGTTGTTGCAATGTCAGTGAGGTCATCTCTTGATGTTTCCATAATGTACTTTGATGTTTTGACCATTGTCCTTTGGATGTTGGGCATATATGCAATTACTGTAAATGGAATAGAAAAGAATACGCAGATAACGCCGGGAAACAAGCAACCTAATGATGGCTCAAGATTAGAGAACCTATCATACTCCGCAAGGGCTGTGCATGAAACAATGATGAGTATAGCACCTATAACAAACAAAATAGGTGCAATTATTCTAAACACCAAAAAGAATTTTGGCAATTGTGGTTTTTGTTGTGTTTGTGTCATTTTTATCTCCTTTTTTGGGGTAAATATTTTCGCTCCCCCTTAGTGCAACATCATTATATTCCTTTTGGAAATAATAATAAATGACTGGCAAGTGAAAATAAGCTGTTTTATTTTACTTTCAGCGCAAAATAGCACCCTTAAGATATAAAATCAAGCTATAAAGCATTAATTTCAGCTGTTTCTGATTGAGATTGCAAGATATTTGTCAACGTCATAGTGTTGCCAAAGACCAATTTCAGGGGGATAAACTCTAAACGTCAGTTGTTGACCCCCGACAGGGTGTTGGAATCTAAGTTCACTTGCCCAAAGGTGCAAAGGAAGTGAATATTTTTCACCGTTGCCATATCTTCTATCTCCAACGATAGGATTGCCCATTGTTGCCATTTGGACACGGATTTGATGGCCTCTGCCCGTGATGAGATTCACTTGCACAAGGCTGGTGTTGTCCTTTGTTTCAAGAAGTCTGTAATCAAGCTCTGCATATTTTGCACCCTCTGTCAGCTTTGGCACAACTCTCACCACATTCTCTGTGGGAAATTTCTTGAGATAACAGGTGAGCTTTTCACTGCGTTCTCTTGTGGTGCCTTCAAGTATGGCAAGATATTTCTTTTCAACATCTCCGTTGCGAATCTGCTCGCTGAGGCGTGATGCTGCCTTTGATGTCTTTGCAAAGACCATAACTCCACCAGTGGGTCTGTCAAGACGATGGACAAGACCAAGATATGCATCGCCGGGCTTGTTGTATTTTTCAACAAGATACTCTTTGAGCATTGAAAGCAAATCATCATCACCACTTTCATCTGCTTGCACTGGGACGTTTATGGGCTTTGACACCACCAAAAGATGATTGTCTTCAAACAAAATGTCAATGTCTTTGTAGTTCATATTTTCTCCTAAAAGGTTGCAAATGCTGTGCATCCCTGAGGAAGCACAAGTCCTTCATTTGTTGCTATGCCGATTTCATCGGCCTCTATTTTTGCGTTGCCTGGCAATGTAAGCTTCAGTATGTTTGCCATAACTGTTGGTTGTAGCCCTGTAGTATAGCTGTTAAGACACACGAAGAGTGGGTTGTCTGAAAGCAATTCACCAACCAATTCACACAGCTCAGAAATGCCCTCCTCAATCTTCCATTTTTCTCCGTTGGGACCTCTGCCAAAGCTGGGTGGATCAAGGATGATTGCATCGTATTTTCTTCCACGGCGCTTTTCTCTCTCGCAGAATTTGAAGCAATCGTCAATGATGTATCTCATGCCCTCTTCAAGACCTGACAATCGTAGATTATCACCTGCTCTTTCAACCATTGCCTTTGCACCATCAACGTGGCATACTTTTGCCCCTGCCTTGACACAAGCAACAGACGCTGCACCTGTGTAGCCAAAGAGGTTCAACACAGAGATTTCTCTCTCTGCGCCCTTGATGAGCTCCATCATTCTTGACCAGTTGACTGCTTGCTCTGGGAACAAGCCTGTATGCTTGAAGCCCATAAGCTTCAATTTGAAATTCAAATCTCGCCAGCCAATGACAAAATCATCGGGGACTGGCTTGTTATACTTCCAGAAGCCACCACCTGTTGAGCTACGCTCATAAATTGCAGTAATACCCGAATATGAGCGTAGAGGCTTTTTTGCGTGCCAAATAACCTGAGGGTCTGGGCGCAACAAAATCAGCTCACCCCATCTCTCAAGCTTTTCGCCATCACCTGTGGCTATGACTTCATAATCCTTCCAATCTGGTGCCAACAGCATAATTCACCAATATATCAACCTATTTTCTTCACTGAAATGGTCACCTTGTCACCATTGATGTCAAGGCTCTTTGTGTATCCGTCAATGTTTGTTGACAGGTTGTCACAGAGGACATCCTTTGCAAAGCTTCCATTTTCAAGGACTTTGAGAGCAAGACCTTCTGCCTCATAGCCAATTTCAATGTGGTCGACGACCTCAAAGCCTGCTTCCTTACGCATTGTTTGAATCTTGCTGACAAGCTCTCTTTCAACGCCTTCAAGGATAAGCTCAGGTGTCAATTCAGTGTCAAGAACAACAGTGGTTTCACCATCACTTTCTGCTGAGAAGCCTTCTCTGTTTTGCACTGACACCAAAACATCGTCCTCGCCAAGCTCAATTGTCTTTCCATCAATATCTCTTGCGAAAACGCCACCGTTCTTTACTGCCATGACGATTTCCTTGCCTTCATTTGCCATAATCTCACGGATTTTGCCAAGGAGTGCGCCATATTTTGGTCCAAGTGTCTTAAGCTGAGGCTTGACAAGATATGTGACATAGTCTGCACTGCCGTCACTGATTTCAACCTCTTTCACATTAAGCTCATCTTCAACAAGAGCTTTGAGCTCTTGGCTCAAATCGTTCTTGCCATTGTAGATGAGTCTGGGAAGAGGCTGACGGTTTTTGATGTTTGCCTTATTTCTTGCAGCTCTGCCAAGGACAACAACCTTGAGGACATCGTCCATACCCTTTGAAAGCTCTGCGTCCATATATTTTGCATCTGCCTCTGGGAATGTGCAAAGGTGGACACTAATGGGTGCGTTTTCATCAAAGCTTCTTACGAGGTTTTGATAGATATTTTCTGCAACGAAGGGCACAAAGGGTGCGATGACCTTTGAGAGTGTTGAGAGCACTGTGTAGAGTGTGGTATATGCTGCTTCCTTGTCGGGATTCATATCACTGCCCCAGAAGCGTTCACGACTGCGACGGACATACCAATTGGAGAGGTTGTCTGTAAACTCTGCAATCTTACGTGATGTTTCTGTGATCTTGTATTCGTCAAGGCCTTCATCAACAAACTTGATGAGGTTGTTAAGCTCGGACAAAATCCATCTGTCCATAACATTGAGCTTTTGATGGGCAAGCTTATGCTCCATAGGGTTAAACTTGTCAATATCGGCATATAAAACATAGAATGCGTAAGTATTCCACAATGTGCCCATAAATTTACGCTGTGATTCACTGACGTTGTCACCACTGAATCTTGAAGGGAGCCAGGGTGCGCTGGCAGTGTAGAAATACCATCTGGTTGCGTCTGCGCCTTGCTTGTCAAGGACC
>JAFWBH010000128.1 GCA_017507205.1 Clostridia bacterium | reverse complement strand
GTATATGATGGGGGCGCACTAATAATAGATAGCGAGAACATCAAAGACGGCAATCTTCGTATACTTATGATGAAGTTTATGGGCAATATCCATGCTGATGAAGAAGAATACTTCGTTCCAACAGCTGGAGCACTTACTCCTTTTGCAGATATTCAATTTTCAGATTATACATACTATGCAGATCTGAAGCTTACCTGCAATGGGGAGGCACTAGATGTCGGAAGTATAAAGACAATCTCTGTAAAAGAGGAAGATAATTACATCTACCTAGAGATGACTCTCAGATATAGTTCTGGAGTGGGCTTCTCTCAGAAAATACTCTACGCCTCAATTGATATGTTGGACCCCTCACTAGAAGTGATATGTTATGAGAATTCATCCGAGGGATTTAGAAAAAGGGAAGCAGGAAACTCAGATATAATAACCATTTCACCAATAAACTAAAGGAGAAAAAATGTGCAATAAACCCGACTTGACAGAAAATTTTTTGGAAGTTGTAAAAACTGTTGATAGTTCAATAGACATTGAAGCCAAACTGGCTGTAAATGCTGATGGGAAACGATCGTTTCCCTGTGCATTTAAAGATGCAAAAACTCCTATGATATGCGAAGATCAATGCGTTGCTGTTATCGAGATAAAATGTTGTGGTGTATTTTTTGAAAGCAATCATATTAATAAGGCAAAACGAGACAGGGCAGATAAGCAATATAGAAACTGCGATTTACCTGTGATTGCATTGGTTATAGAAAGTCCACATGCCGATGAATTTTTCGTCAAACAACAAAAAGTTTATGAGAAAAGAAAACGTCCACAACCCGCTATGGGTGACACAGGGGAAAACATTGAAAAGTATATCCTCGGTAACCTTGCAAAATACCAATGTATTAATGATCAAAAAGAAGATGGTGCATATTTTGTTACAAGTTCAAGACTGACACAAGGAAAATATAGGTTATATCTCGTAAATGCAGTTCAATATCAATGTAGTCTGGGCGATTTGGGACATGGTAAGGATAAAATTTTTAACACGTTCTTTAGTCAGGAAGACGCTCAAAATGATTTTGTGAAACGCCTAAATGACATTAATCCAACAATTATAATCAACTGTTGCACAAAAGGCGATAACTGTTGCACGATAGGCGATAAATATCAAAATCGAGAATTGGTTCAAAAGGTTATCAATGAAAACTTTGCAGATCGTAAAAGATTGATTGGATATCATCCTTCTTCTGCGCATTTTGCACATGGTTTCAAAGATGCATAAACAACTCTAAATCAAGGCACTCAAGTGAGTGCCTTTTTCTTTTTCTTGACTTTTTGGATGGTTGTGGGATAAGATATTGTTATCGAATGCGCGCATGCACATATGTGCGCTAGCGCATGGGAGAAAGGTATATGGTTGAAGTTGTTGCAGGGCTTATTTGGAATGGAAATAGGTTTATGATTTGTCAACGACCTGAAAGCAAGGCGAGAGCTTTACTTTGGGAGTTTGTTGGTGGAAAGCTTGAAAAGGGTGAATGTGGAGAGGACGCTCTTGTTCGTGAGTGCAAGGAAGAGCTTGACATTGTTGTAAAGCCCCTTGACGTCTTTTGCGATGTGACGCACACTTATCCCGACATCACAGTTCATCTCACATTATACAATGCAGAAATTGTTTCAGGCGAGCCCAAGCTTCTTGAACACAATGATCTTAAATGGATAACGGCTGATGAGATAGACAGCTACGAATTTTGCCCGGCAGATGTAGAAATTTTGGAGAAGATAAAATGCAATATAAGAGGATAGTGGAAGGCAGGTTTATATCTCGCCCCAACAGATTTGTTGCCATTGTCAGCCTTGATGGCGAGGATGTTGCTGTCCACGTGAAGAATACGGGCAGGTGCAAGGAGCTTTTGACAGATGGTGCAGTCGTCTATCTTGAGGATAGCATGAACGACCAGAGAAAGCTGAGATATTCACTTGTTGCAGTGCGCAAGGGTGATATTCTTGTCAATATAGACAGCCAAGCACCAAACGCAGTGGCAAAGGAGTGGCTGGTCGGTGGAAAGGCATGCCTTGATGGCTTATCAGGGCTTGATGTTGTCAAGGCAGAGCAGACCTTTGGAAAGTCAAGATTTGATTTTTACATCAAGGATAAAGAGGGCAGAGAGGGATATCTTGAGGTGAAGGGTGTCACCCTTGAAAGCAATGGAGTTGTAGCCTTCCCCGATGCTCCAACTGAAAGGGGAGTAAAGCATATAAACGAGCTTATAGAGGCAAAAAGACAGGGCTATTATGCAGGCATCTTATTTGTTGTGCAGATGGATGGTGTGAGCCTTTTCACTCCAAACGATATCACTCATAAAGCCTTTGGAGATGCGTTGCGTAGGGCAAATGCAGAGGGTGTTGAAATCGTTGTCAAGACATGCAAGGTGGCACCAGACAGCCTTGAAATAAGCAAGGATTTGCCCGTCAATTTAAGCTTTTACAATTAAAACCAGCAGTTTAAACTATAAAAGCGACAAATAAACTGCACAAATATAAAAATAAAACCCAGCCGATTTGGCTGGGTTTTTGTGTTGCCAATTAAACATTGGCAGATTGTTATACATTTTCTGATTCTTCCTTAACGAAGCAGGCTTTTATTGTGGAGTAGAGCTCTTCATCGAAGATTGAGTGGAGTCCTACATACTTGAGTGTGTCTGCATAACCGATTTTGACAACCTTGTCGCCCATTTCATCAGTTTCAACATTGTTGGGGTCATCGGTGAAGGTAAAGAATTTGAAGTATTTTGCTTGTGCTGCCTCAAAGCCTTGTGTTTCAGCAACTGTGAGAAGCTCAATGCAGGGCAGTGCACTCATTGCATATGAGATGTAGTAGCAGGGTGCTTCAATGACAACAAATCTCCAATAGTAATCAACAAGGTGTTCGTCAATTCCATATTCCTTCATAATTTCACGGAAGAGCTTGTCATAATCTCTTACGCCATATTCTTTGGGATTGCCGTCAAGGTCGATGCCATTATAGACACAATACTCGAACTCATCAACTGCTGTGGACATCAAAATTGTGTTGAAGAAATTGAAGAGGTTGTCGAAGTATATCCTGTTGTAGATTTGTTCAATTGCCACATCTGAAAGATAGCTATCCTTCAAGAATGCAAGGAACATCATTTCATTGCCTTGAGAGTGAGTTTCATCAAGGTCGTATGAGAAGCTGATGTCGGGATTGTAAACATTATTATAGTAGTGACCAAATTCGTGGACGAATGTAAATGCACCACTGTATGAGCCAGGTCCAAAGTAGAGGATTGATGTATCCTGTGCGCCAATCCAGTAGCTGTATGCGCCTTCATATGTGCCAGTGTAGTAGTTGCCGTTCTTGAACAGCTCATTTGCGTGATGATAGAAGTCAATTGCTTGATTTCCAGCAACACCAGCAGCACTATTCATCTTTTCAAAGTATGCCTTGACCATGTCAGTGATGATCTTTGATTCAACCTTTGAATCAAAGATTGAACCGTATGAAATGGCGTCAAATATTGTCTTTGCCTCTGCATCTGAAATAAAGCCAGAACTTGATGCACGATAACCCTCATAGATTGTGGCATATGTGTCTTTCAAATATGTCTTGACATAATTGCGCATAACGGCAGTATCTTCAGGTGAATACTCTCTGTTGTAGACATTTTCATATGCGTATTCGATGTAATTGTCATAGCCTGCAAGCTTTGCAATCTTATTGTTAAGCTCAACAAACTCGCCATAAAGCTTGGGAGTAGCTGTGCCTGTGGAAGGATCATCAATATCACGGAATTCAACCTCAATTTCGCTGATTCTCTTGTTGAGAGCTGCATATTCAGCTCCACCATATGAATCTGACATCTTGAGGGCCATTTGGATGTCCTCATCGGTCCAGCCACCTTCGACCTTGTCAAAGAAGAATTCACGGAACTTTGATTCGTAAATCAAACGATAGAGAGCATAGAAATCGCTGACTGCATCGGTGCGATACTCAGTTATTTTTTCATATGCAGCTGTGTTTACGCTGTTGTCATCAACGCAGTAGAATACGTATGCATATTGATATTGCTCGATAAGATACATAAGGTCATCATAGAATGCGTTGAAGATTTCTTCAAATGCCTTGTTTTCTTCGTAGAGAGCACTTTCCTTATCGTATGCGTGGATTGCTTGGTCGTATCTTTCAACACTTTCAAGAATGTCTAGCATTGATTGATATCTATCATCAATTTCTTTTTCCTTGGTAGAGTTGAAAGTATAATCAAACACGTCATCATAAATGCGCAAACTATCTTTTCTTTGGGCTACATCACATCCGGTGTTATTACAATAAACCATTCCAAAATAATCGGTGTCACTAAATGTAACCGAGTGATTTGTCATAGGAATGACGTTGTCATCATATGTAGTTCCACAGACGCAGGTGTGTCTATCGTAGCCATCTGTTGTGCATGTGGGAAGAATGGTTTCAGTTTCGAAGTCGCAGGTGTGTGCAGGGTCAAGCTTCCAACCGGCATAGAGTTTGATTGTGCCTGTCAAAATGGCAGATGTGTCATATTCTCTGGTTGTTTCTGCATCAAGATACCATGCATCAAAAATCCAGTAGTCTCTTGTGGGGATCTCCGGTAAAACGAGAGGTTCGCCGAGGGGATGTTGCTCAGACACTTGCTTTGGTGCGCCCTTATAGTTGAAATTGAAGGTGACTTTTGCTGTTATTGAAGCCCAGCAAGCATAGATTGTAAGCTCGCCTGTTATAGGGGTTGTTTTATTCCAAAAACTTGTGCCGTCAGCTGTTGTTGACCATCCTTTAAATTGTTTGTATGATGTGCTTGCAATTTCTGGATAAACTGCTGTCTTGCCGTCCTCAACCTGTTGGGTTGTAGGCTCTGATCCGTCTTGCAAATCAATGGTGACTGTCCACATTGTTGGGCCTTGAGGTGAGTCATCATTTGTGTTGCCATCGCCATCGGTGATGGGAGGTTCTGGGGTATCATCGGTGGGATCACATGCGATGAGTCCTGTTGCCAAAACCAACACGAGAAGAAGTGCAAGAAGTATAAGTGAAAATTTCTTCTTCATAGTCTGATCTCCTATATTTATAATTTTATTGCTAATATTTTATATCCATATTGCCCATTCGTCAACTGATTTTCACCACTCTATTGCTTTAATGTGGTAAAGATGTGGAAATTATTTGCCAGATATTAGGTAAAAATACTAGGACGGCTTTTGGTTGCAATACTTGAGAAATTTGACAAATGAGAATGAGGGTGGGTGCCAAGACCATTACAGTGAAACAAATCTAGATAACTTAAAATGAATAAAAAAAAGGACATCAACAGATGTCCTTTTATTGCTGAATAGATTTTAGTTGTTTTCAGGGAAAACGATTGTTGCAGTTTCTCCGTATGTAAACACGCATGACCAAGGTTCGCCGTCAATAGTGAACTCCACTTTCATAACTTTGCCGTTTTCAAACAAGACTTTGAAGTCTGAAACTTGATCGATAGCAACGTCATCGTTCAACTCATACATATTTGTAGCAGGGTTGAATGTGAAGTTGTCCAGTGCACCATAGCACATACTGGTGGGAGGAAATTCTGAGAAAATTTCATCATAGTTTTCCTTTGTGATTTCTTCAACAACGCCCTCTGAATATGACAAATAAGTGTCGCCTTTTTTTGTCAACAAGATAGATGAATCCAAGGTGGTTTCGTCGTTGAGATAGTATTTGTTTTGATAGCTGTATGTTGTTCCGTCAAATGAAAGGATATATTCGCCTCTGTCTGCAAATTCAGCATCGCTGGGCAGTGTAAATGAGCAAACACATTTGAAATTGCTTGCATTTTGAAGTGAAAATATTGTATTCCATTCTTCAGCAGTGACTTCGTAGTCGATGACAGGTGTCACGTCATTGTTGCCGTTGTCATTATCGTTGTCATTATTGTTGTTATTATTGTTGTTGCCACCATTATCAGGGATTTGTGGTGTTTCGGGGTCGCATGCAACAACTGTCACAAGAGCAACAGCAAGCAAAAGTGCAACCAAAACGATTGAAATTGTTTTTTTCATTTGTTTCTCCTTTTTTGTTGGAATTTATTTCTTTGATGTTGTAAGAACATTATATCCCACCTGTGCAAAAGAATAAATTACTGCAGAGTTAAAATAGGGTTGGTTATTTTGTATTTTGCGCAAAATAGTCATTGCTTTTGTGTTATATATGCCTATAAACAAAAAATCAACACTTTGATAAATCTGTTGATTTATTCTACCCACCCACCCGAAAAATGTCAAGCATATATATAATAAATGCAAAAAATCCTTAAAACAAGAAAAAAAGAATATTATGTTGTGAAAAACGCTTGACTTTAGTTTGATAAAGGACTAATATAAATGAGCAAAGAAAAGGACAGCCTTTCACCGTCAGCTCAGCGACACGGTCAACATAAGTCAAAATCTCACGAAAGTGAGTGAAATTTAGAAAGTGTTGAAGGATGTTCTTGATTTGCCCCTTCAACATTTTTTTTGTGCTATTGAGCGATTGATTTTGTCAGGCACAAACACATCAAACCTTATGTACGCAAGTACACTGCGGTCTGTTGTGATTGCACCTTCCTCATCACTCATCTCAATATCCCAAAAAAATTTCGGTTACGGGATACGGACTGATATGAAAGCAACCTTCCTTGTTATACATCCAAATATCCCAAAAAACGATATCTAAATGGATAAAATCAGTTGAAGGAACACCTTGTCATTAACATAAAGCCAAAAGGCTTTTGGGGGTATATGAAAGAATTAACCATCAATGAAAGAATTCGTGACAGAGAGGTTCGTCTTATCGGCGCAGACGGCACACAATATGGTGTCATCTCAATTGCTGAGGCAAGACAAATTGCAGATGAACAAGGCTTTGATCTTTGCAAGGTATCACCTGACGGTGCAACACCTGCAACCTGCAAGCTTATGGACTACGGCAAGTATCGTTACGAGCAACAAAAAAGAGAAAAGGAAGCCAAAAAGAATCAGAAGGTCATTGAAATTAAAGAAATCAGACTTTCTGCAACAATTGACATTGGCGACACAACACGTCTTGCTGCACAAACAGCCAAGTTCCTTCAAGAAGGCAACAAGGTCAAGGCATCAATTCGCTTGAAGGGTCGTCAACAGGCTCACCCAGAGATTGCAGTTGACCTCATCAACAGCTATATTGAAATGGTCGGCGATTGCACAGTAGAAAAGAAACCCACACAGGAAGGCAGAAATATCTTTACAATTCTTGCCCCTGCAAAAACTAAGTAAATAATTCAAAGGAGTATACACTATGCCTAAACAAAAAACCCATAGCGGAGCAAAAAAGCGTTTTAGAAAGAGCGCAAACGGTCATTACAAGGCAGACCACAGCGGTCATGACCACATTCTTACCAAAAAGACCACAAAGAGAAAGAGAAGTTTGAGAAAGGCCCAATATATGGACCACACCAAAGAAGCAGAACTCAAGAGACTCTTGCCCTACGCATAAGGAGATTGAACTATGAGAATTAAAAGAGCAGTAACCGCTATCAAAAAGCGCAGAAAGATAATGAAACAAGCAAAGGGCTTTTACGGTGGAATGCATCGCCTTTACCGTATCGCCAAGCAACAAGTCATCCGCAGTGGATACTATGCATACGTTGGAAGAAAGAACAAGAAACGTGATTTTAGAAAACTTTGGATCGCACGTATCAACGCAGGTGCACGTCTTAACGGCATGAGTTATTCAACACTTATGCACGGCCTCAAAGTTGCAAACATCGACCTTAACCGCAAGGTTTTGAGCGAAATCGCAATCGCAGACCCCGCAGCATTCACAACACTTTGTGATCAAGCAAAAGCAGCTCTTGCAAAATAAGTAAACAAAGGGCACAATTTATTGTGCCTTTTTTTATAAAAATGGAAATTATCACTTCCACTCAAAATCAGTTTGTGAAGCAAGTGCGTTCACTTAGGGATAAAAAGTTCCGTAAACAATCGGGGCTTTTTGTCGTTGAGGGTGGCAATATATTCAAGGATATGCCCGATGGTTTGTCCGTTGAATATATTCTTGCCACAGAGGAGCGTCTTGATGAAGTGCAAAAACTGATTTTTTCTACGCGCGTGTGCGTGTATGTTGTGAGTGAAAGTGTGATGAAATCACTGTCCGACACAGTCACCCCCTATGGACTTATAGCAGTGCTCAAAACCCCACAAGTTGAGTTTTCAATGCCAAAAGGCAACGCGCTTTTGCTTGATGGAGTTTCAGACCCCGGCAATATGGGCACAATTATCCGCACAGCAGCGGCAAGGGGATTTGAAGATATTTATCTTCTTGATTGTGTTGATGTCTATTCACCAAAAGTTGTCCGTGCAACACTGGGCGGACTTTTCAAGGTGCGACTCTGTGAAGTTGATGAAAGTGAGGCAATAGCCCTTCTTGACAATCTCAACAGCGCAGTCCTTGATTTTGGTGGCGAGGACTTGACAAAGGCGGAAATCAATTCCCCTATCTTGATTGTCACAGGCAGTGAAGCACATGGTGTCAGAGATAGTGTCCTTGCACACTCAAAACGCATATTGACACTTCCAATGACAAACGGAATTGAATCACTCAATGCAGCAGTGGCAACCGCTGTTGCAATGTATCAAACAAAAGGAGTATAAGTATGAGCGGTCATAGCAAATGGCATAATATTCAACAAAAGAAAGGCAAGAGTGATGCTGCTCGCGCCAACGTCTTTACAAAAATAGGTCGTGAAATCGCAGTTGCAGTCAAGCAAGGCGGTCCCGATCCCAACAGCAACTCAAAACTTCGTGATGCAATCGCAAAGGCAAAAGACAACAATATGCCCAACGATAACATCACAAGAAGCATCAAAAAAGCCAGTGGCGAACTTGGTGCAATCAACTACGAAGAAAACACCTATGAAGGTTATGGCATCGGTGGTGTTGCATTTATCGTTGAAACACTCACAGACAACAAAAACCGTACAGCAGGCGACATAAGACACCTTTTTGACAAATTCGGTGGCGCAATGGGTGTCAGCGGAAGCGTTTCATTTATGTTCAAACGCAAGGGTGTCATCGCAGTTGCAAAGAGCGACATCGCAGAAGATGACCTTATGATGTATGCACTTGATGCAGGTGCAGAAGACATTCTCACAGAAGATG
>JAFWBH010000127.1 GCA_017507205.1 Clostridia bacterium | reverse complement strand
GGCGAAGGTGGTGAAGGTGGCAATGGTGAAGGTGGCAATGGTGAAGGTGGAAACACTGGAAACACTGGAAACGCTGGCAATGGTGAAGGTGGATCAAGCAAGGAGCCTGTCAAGGAAGGACTTACAGGTGGCGAGATTGCAGGCATTGTCATCGGCAGTGTTGCAGGCGTGGCACTTCTTGGATGTGGTGGCTTTGCAATATTCTGGTTTGTTGTCAAGAAAAAGACATGGGCAGATTTTGTGGCACTTTTCAAGAAAAACTAAGCTATAAATAACCAAAAATAAAGGGACTGCTTCGGCAGTCCTTTTTTTTATTTCCAAAGCTCATTGCTTTCAAACAAAATACGCAAAGGATAGGTTGAATATATCAAAAAAACAGGTTTAAATAGCTGTTTTGTTGGTTGAGCATAAAAATACAATGGTTGATGAGATGTGTATTGCTGGGTTTTTCACCAACAATTTGTGATGTCAAGGAGTCAAAGACGGAAAAAAAGTTTGACACTTGTGTCAAAAGACAATATAATAGTTTACTGAAAAATATGGTCAACATTTGGAGGCATAAGTTATGAAGCTTGAAAAACTTGTAGGCGATAGATTTAAGGAAAGACCATCTGACTGTGTTGTTGACAGTCATGCTTTGATGGTCCGTGGTGGATATATGAAATACGTTGCCAACGGCATCTATTCATCATATATGCCCTTGAAGCGCATCACCCGTAAAATTGAACAAATTCTCCGTGAGGAAATGGACGCCATTGATGGTCAAGAGGTGTCATTCCCCGTTGTTATGCCTGCTTCAATTTGGCAGGAATCTGGCAGATATGACAGCATTGGCAAGGAGCTTGTTCGCTTCAATGATAGAAGTGGCAGTCCCGTTGTTCTTGGCATGACTCACGAGGAGGCTGCTGTTCAGCTTGTCCGTGATTACGGCAAGACATATATGAAATATCCCTTCATGATTTATCAAATTCAAACAAAGTTCCGTGATGAAGCTCGTCCAAGATCTGGCCTCATTCGTGTCCGTGAATTTACAATGAAGGATGCTTATTCATTCCACACCTCACAAGAGGATCTTGAGCAATACTATGCAAAGTGCCACAAGGCATATGAACGTATTTTTGCAAGAGCAGGCATCCCCGAGGTCATCTCAATCGCATCAGATTCAGGCATGATGGGTGGAAGCATCTCACATGAGTTTATGCTTCTCTCAGACATCGGCGAGGATTCAATCGTCATCTGCAAGGATTGTGATTATCGTGCCAATATGGAGGCCACTCCCAATATCGTTGACTATGCTCGCACTGCACCCTCAAAGGATTTGACAAAGGTTGCAACACCCGGCAAGGAGTCAATTGAAGAGGCCAGCGCATTCCTCGGCGTTGAGGCAAAGGATACCTGCAAGGCAGTGGTCTATCAACAAAACAAGGACGACAAATATATTGTGCTATTCCTTCGTGGTGACTATGATGTCAACGAAACAAAGCTCACCAACTATCTTGGCTGTGACATTCACCCTGCCACCATCACAGAGGATTGTGGCATCGTTGCAGGCTTCATTGGCCCTGTGGGCATCACAGACAACTGCACCGTCCTATTTGACAACACCTTGAAGGGCGTCAACAATCTTGTCTGTGGCGCAAATGAGGTGGGCTTCCATCTTACAGGTCTTGATATGGATCGCGACCTTGCTGGTGTTGAATTCCACGACTTTGCAAAGGTCAAAGAGGGAAGTGTCTGCCCCAAGTGTGGCAAGCACGCTCTCACAGTGTCAAGAGGCATCGAAGTGGGCAACATCTTCCAACTTGGCACAAAATACACCAAGTCAATGAATATGACCTACACCGACAGCGAAGGCAACATCCTCAATCCTATCATGGGTTGCTACGGCATCGGCGTTGGCAGACTTATGGCATCAGTTCTTGAAGTTTGTCACGATGACAGAGGTCCTATCTGGCCTGTATCAATCGCTCCATGGCAGGTTCACATCTGCACAATCCGTCACAATGATGAAAGTGTTAAAAACACTGCAGAAGAGCTTTATTCTTCACTCACTGCAAAGGGTTTTGAAGTTATCTATGATGACAGAAATGAATCCCCCGGTGTTAAGTTTGCAGATGCTGACCTTTTAGGCGTACCTGTAAGAGTTGTTGT
>JAFWBH010000126.1 GCA_017507205.1 Clostridia bacterium | reverse complement strand
TAGTCGGCGAAAACCGACCTAAAAAAGGCACATCCTTTGTTGAACTTAACCCACAAAATTTATACTAGACTAGGTGAAATATGGCAAAACGACTTATAGTTCAAGTTCCAGATCCAATTCTATCAAAAAGATGTAGAGAGGTTGAAAGCTTTGATGAGAAGCTCTGGACACTTCTTGACGATATGAAGGAAACACTTTTTGATGCCAATGGCGCAGGTCTTGCTGCACCACAGGTTGCAGTGCTTAAGCGCATTGCGCTTGTTGATACAGATGATGGTTTTTACGAGCTTATCAACCCTGTCATAAAATCAATGAAGGGCGAGCAAAAGGGAATCGAAGGCTGTCTTTCTGTGAAGGGAAAATATGGCAATGTGACTCGTGCAAACGACATAAAGGTTGAGGCACAAGACAGATACGGAAAGAAGCATACATACAGGGTGAGTGGCTTTACTGCAAGAGCATTTCAGCACGAAATTGATCACCTTGACGGCATTGTTTATACAAGTAAATGCACAGAATTGATGGAAGAAGAGGACTGATGAAAATTGTATTTATGGGCACCCCTGATTTTTCAGCTGTGGTGTTTGAAAAGCTTAATAGCATTTATCCAGTCAGTGCAGTTGTCACTGGCGTTGACAAACCAGTTGGCAGAAAAATGGTGCTTACTCCTTGTCCATTAAAGGTGTCAGCATTGAAGGCTGGTGTGCCAGTTTTGCAATATGAAAAGGTATCCCGTGAGGGCATTGAGGACATCGAAGCCCTTGCTCCTGATCTTGTCATAACAGCAGCATTTGGACAAATTCTTTCAGACAAATTCTTGTCAATTCCGAAGTATGGTGTAATCAATGTTCACGCTTCACTTTTGCCTTTGCACAGAGGAGCATCCCCAATTCAATCATCAATGCTTGCAGGGGATAAGGTCACCGGCATAACCATAATGAAAACAGTGAAAGAGGTTGATGCAGGTGACATGCTTCTTAAAAGGGAAATTGAAATAATGCCCGAGGATTATGCAGACACATTGTTTGACAAATTGGCAATTTTGGGTGGGGAAGCCATTGTAGAGGCTGTCCGTTTGATTGATGAGGGCAATGCTGTGTTTACACCTCAAGACCACTCAAAAGCTACACACTGCGTCAAAATTAGCAAAGCTGAGGGCAGAATTAATTTTGATACAAGTGCAGAAAGCCTGCGCAATTTTGTTCATGCAATGAATCCATGGCCTAGTGCATATACCTTTATTAACGAAAAGCAGCTCAAGGTCATTGATGTTGACATTATCGATGTTGATAGCGATGAGCTTCCTGGCACAGTAATTTTTGCCGACAGAAGCCACGGCATTGTTGTCAAATGTCGTAATAAGGCTGTCCGAATTAAGCTTATACAGCTCGAAAGCAAGGGTAAGACAGATGATGTTTCATTCCTTAATGGAAACAGAGATATTGCAGTTGGAGTAAAGCTGGGTTGAGAAAATACATTGACGTAGCATTAAAAATATTAAACAAAATATTTGACGAGGGGAGTTATTCCAATCGTGCTTTGTCATCGGATAAAACAAGCGATATGACCACAAAGCTTGTTTACGGTGTTCTTGAAAGAAATATCGAAATTGAATGGGTGCTTTCATGCCTCGTCAAAAAGCAACCCAAAGGTATGGTTTTTACTCTTTTGAAGGTTGGCACCTATGCGCTCCTACACCTTGACAATGTTCCTCATTTTGCTATTGTCAGTGAATGTGTTGAGGTTGCAAAATCTAATGGACTAAAAGGACAAAGTGGCTTTGTCAATGCAGTTTTAAAGAGAGTTTCTAGACGAGAATTTACTCTTCCAAAGGACGAAAAGCAGAGTTTATCAGTAAAATATTCACTTCCAACTTGGTTTATTGACAGGTTGTTTGCAGAATACGACAAGAAAGATGTTGAAGATCTTTTAGATAAAGGCTTCAACAACTATGAGTCTATTAGAATAAATGAAAAGCAGTCAAAAGAAGACGTGCTCAAACGCCTAGAAGATGAACATATAGAATTTACCATTGGTGAATATGACACAATTATGGCACCTGCCGATTCAAAGGCTGTCAAGGATATGTTCAATAGTGGTTGGATAACATTTCAAGCTGTGTCATCTATGAAGGCAGTTTATGCCTTGGGTGCCATCGACAATTCAAAAATTCTGGATTTATGCTCAGCACCTGGTGGAAAGGCAGTGTTGATTGGTGAGCTGTTTCCAAACAGTGAGGTGACAGCTTGCGACCTGCACAAGCATAGGATTGACCTGGTTGACAAATATGCAAAGCGCATGGGTGTATGCAATGTTGTGACCACCATAAATGATGGAACAAAATTTAGAAAGGACTGGGTTGAGAAATTCGATTATGTTCTTGTTGATGCGCCTTGCAGTTGCTTCGGCACATTCAAAAAGCACCCTGACGTCTTTTTAAATCGGAACTACAATCACTGCATTGAGCTGTCAAAGCTTCAACGCAAAATACTTGAAAATGCAATTCAATATACAAAGAAGGGCGGCATTATTGTCTATTCTACCTGCACTCTCTTTGATGTAGAAAATATTGAGGTTGTCAACTCTGTTCTTAACAAAGTCACCCCTGTCAATTTTCAGTGTGACGGCCTTCCAAACGATAAAGCATATGTGCGCTTGCTTCCTAAAGATTGCAGTGATGGCTTCTTTATTGCAAGACTGAAAAAGATATGAAAGCTGAAATACTCTCACTAAATATTGATGAATTGAAGGAGCTTTTTCCTGAGCCAAAATATTTGGCAGGACAGCTTTTTGCTTTCCTTCACGAAGGCGCATCCTTTGATGATATGACATCATTAAAAAAGGAATTGAGAGAATTTTTGAATGAACATTATGTGTCAAACCCTGTGAAAATTCGCAAGAAATTTGTCGGTAAGTCTGGCACAATCAAGTATCTTTTTGAGCTTGAAGATGGCAATCTCATAGAAGGCGTATACATGCCTCATGATTACGGCAATACATTGTGTCTTTCAACTCAAATAGGTTGCAGAATGGGGTGTACATTCTGCGCCAGTGGTCTTGACGGCTTGCTCCGTAATCTCAGCGCTGGCGAAATGCTAGGGCAGGTTATAGCAGTAAACAAGGATAATGGTGGCAGTGTCAAAAATCGTGCCGTCACCAATTTGGTGCTGATGGGCAGTGGTGAGCCCTTTGACAACTACGAAAACACCTTGAAATTTTTGACCCTTGTAAGTGCTGAAAAGGGAATAAACATCAGTGAAAGAAACATATCCTTGTCAACCTCTGGTCTTGCAGATAAGGTGCGCACATTTGCTGATAGTGGCCATAAGGTGACGTTGTCGATCTCACTTCACGCACCGTTTGACGAGCTTCGGTCAACCATAATGCCTGTCAACAGAAAATACAACGTTAAGGAAATTGTTTCAGCTGCAAGATATTATTTTGAAAAGACTGGAAGGCGTGTAATCTTTGAGTATACGCTTATAAAAGGCACGAATGATTCAGACAAATGCGCAAAGGAGTTGGCTCGTCTTACGGCAGGATTTCCAGCACATGTAAACCTAATAAGACTTAATGAGGTCAAGGAAAGAAATCATGTGGCACCCACAGAGGATGCAACAAAGGAATTCCTCAAAAAGCTTGAAAGACTTGGGGTTTCTGCAACCATTCGCAAGTCGTTAGGAAATGATATTGAGGGTGCTTGTGGACAGCTACGTAGAAGATATTTAGAAGAAAACCAAACAGATTGATATATTCATATGGCAAAGCAATCAAGAACTGAACAAGGGAGAGTTATAAAAGCAGTTGCTTCAAAGTTTTTTGTTGACGTTGATGGTGATGTCAAGGTTTGTTTTGCACGCAAAAAATTGAAATTTGACGGCAATATATATGTAGGCGACTATGTAGAAATCGCAAAAGACAGAGATGCTTATGTCATTGAGGCTGTCAAGGAAAGAAAGAATCAGCTCATTCGCCCATATGTCAGCAATGTTGATGTATGCTTGATAATGGTCGCCTCTGAGCCTGAACCAGATTTTGTCCTTGTTGACAAGGTTATTGTCAATTGTCTTGAAGAGGGCATTGAGCCTGTTATTGTTGCCAACAAAAGTGATATTTCTGTGTTGGATTTGTCAGAATATCAAAGCATAGTCAAGTGCTTCAATATATCTGCAGAAACAGGCAAGGGAGTCCCCGAGGTTTTTGATTATGTTGAAGGCAAAACTGTGTGCCTTGCTGGTCAATCGGCTGTTGGAAAAAGCTCCTTGATAAACGCAATTCTTGACAGTGATGAATGTGAAATCGGAGATCTTGCAAAGAAAATTAAGCGAGGCAAGAACACCACAAGAAGAACTGAGATTTACAATTTGGGCGGCACGTATTTGATGGATACCTGTGGCTTTAGCATGCTTGAAGCTGTTGACATTGAGCCAGAGAATTTGCGCTTATATTTTGACGATTTGGAAATGTTCAGGAAAGAATGCAAATTCAACACTTGCACGCACATAAACGAGCCAGATTGTGCTGTCAAGCAACATATTGGCAAGGAAATTGGCACAGGCAGATATGATAGATATAAAATCATATACGATGAGCTGGTTGAAAGGAGAAAAAATAAGTATGAGTAGGATTAAGGTTGCACCAAGTATATTGTCTGCTGACTTTGGCAAAATGGCTGAAGCAGTTAATAACATCAAAAATTGGGGCGCAGATTGGATTCATTGCGATGTTATGGATGGTGTTTATGTCCCAAACATCACCTTTGGCATGCCTATGGTTAAGGATCTAAGAAAATATACTGACATGTTTTTGGACGTTCATCTTATGATCACTGAGCCAGAAAAGCATGTTGGTGCATTTTGTGATAGTGGTGCCGATATGGTTACCTTTCACCCTGATGCATCAAAGAACCCATTGAAGGCGCTTGAAATAATCAAATCAAAGGGTAAGCTTTGTGGTGTTGTTCTCAACGCTGATCAACCATTTAGCGTTATAGAACCCTATCTCGACAAAGTGGATATGGTTTTGATTATGACTGTCCAAGCTGGATTCGGGGGACAAAGCTTCATAGAAGATAGGCTTGAAATGGTAAAAAAGGTTAAGACTATTAAGGAAGAGAAAGGATACAATTATCTTATTCAGCTTGATGGTGGAATTTCCCCTCAAAATGTTGCACTTTGCAAAAATGCTGGCATGGATATTGCTGTTGCAGGCAGTTCTGTTTTTAAAGCAACCAATCCCTCTGAAGCAGTAAGGGCAATGCAAATATAGATGCGCCATACATATTGATGTTAAACCCGTAAAAAAAGCCACCAAAATTATGGTGGTTTTTTTGTGTCAAAAGTTTAGATGATTACATATTATGTTCCGAGGTGAATATGAAAATAATATGTGTTAGAATTCCAAAATTTTTGAAGCCTATAGTCAAATTTTTCAAAAAATTTCGTAAAGAAAAAAGCCCGTCTGTGTGACGGGCAAGTGTTATGCTTGTAAAATAATTACACGCGTTCTACTTTGCCTGAACGAAGACAATGTGTGCAGACATAAGCGCTTTCTGCACCACCAGTTGCAGTTTTGACCTTGACCTTTTGGACGTTGGGTGCCCAACTACGTCTTGTCTTTCTGTTTGAGTGGCTGACTTGGTTACCGCTCATTTTACCTTTACCGCATACGCTACATACTCTGGACATATCTAGTACCTCCTCTTAAAAACATAGATATTCTAGCAAAAACAAAAAACTTTTGCAACCGATTTACACAAAATTATTTATTTAGTTGCAAAATATTTTTTAATATAGTAAAATCATACCAAAGGAAATACGATTATGTCGCTTACAACATCCAACATTTACGGAAAAATTACAATCTCTGACGATGTGGTTGCAACTATTGCATCACAGGCCGCTTCAGAATGCTATGGCGTGGTAGAAATGGTATCACGCGGTTTTAGCGATAACATCAGCAACCTTTGGGGCAATGGCTCAGATGGAAAGGGTGTCAAGGTTACAGCCGTTGACAACCTTATGTTTATCGAAGTATACGTGGTCTTAAAGATCGGCGTAAATATTGAAGCAGTGAAAAAGTCTGTTGCTGACACAGTCAAGTTTGCTCTTGAAAGCTTTACGGGCATGAGAGTGAAGAAAGTTCAAGTCAACGTTGTTGGCATCAGAGTCTAACTATAGAGGAATTATGATTAATATAAACGGCACACAATTTAAGGAAATGCTTGCCGGTGGTGCAAAAGCATTGGAATTCAATCGTGCACTCATTGACGAATTGAACGTTTTCCCTGTTCCTGATGGAGATACAGGCACAAATATGTCACTTACAATTACAACTGCAATGCGTGAGGTGGGTCTTGCCGACACAGACGAGATCGACAAAATTGCAGTGGCATTTTCAAAGGGCGCACTTAAAGGCGCACGTGGAAATAGTGGTGTTATTACCTCACAAATTTTCAAGGGCTTTGCAATTGCTCTTGACAACAAAACCGAGCTCAACGCAAAAATCTTTGCAGAAGCATTGAAAAAGGGCACAGAGATTGCATATAGCGCAGTCACCAAGCCCAAGGAAGGCACCATTCTTACTGTTGTAAGAGTTATTGGTGAAAATGCTGTTAAGTTTGCAAAGGGCAAGAATGTTGATTTCGTCGAATTCCTTCAACAAGTCATTGAAGCAGGCGCACAAATTCTTGCAAAAACACCCGAAATGCTCCCCGTCCTTGCAAAAGCTGGCGTGGTTGATGCAGGTGGACAAGGCTTGCTGACAATTCTTGAAGGCTTCTATGCTGCTATTACTGGCACAGAAATCAAGATGATCAAGGCAGATGCAGTTCGTCCTGAAGCCATCAGTGCAGTTCAAAACGAGGAAGATATGCTTGTCAATGATTATGACAACATCACCTTCCAATATTGCACAGAATTTTTCATTACACATCTCAATTCAACCACAATGTCAAGCCAAATTGACAAGTTCCGTGATTATCTTATGACAATCGGCGATTGTGTAGTGGTTGTTGGTGACCTTGAGCTTGTCAAAACACACGTTCACACAAATCATCCCGATCTCGCATTGAAAGCTGCACTTAAGCTAGGTGAGCTTGACGGCGTCAAGATCGAAAATATGGTTGAACAAAATCGCAAGATTAAGGGTGAAGACGATTCAAAGAAAAAATCAAAGAAAAAGGTTCCTCAAAAGGATTTCGCTTTGGTTTCAATTTGTGCAGGTGATGGCATCAGTGCAATCTTTAAGGACTTAATGGTTGACGTTGTCGTAGAGGGTGGACAAACTATGAATCCCAGTGTCTATGACATCTTGGGAGCAGTCAATTCAACCAATGCAAAGAACGTTTTCGTGCTTCCAAACAACTCAAATATCATTTTTGCTGCTCAACAAGCACAAGAGCTTGCAGATGTCAACGTCTTTGTTATTCCCACAACTTGCACACCAGAAGGCATTTCAGCTGCGCTTGCATTCTCACCAGACTGCACTGCAGAGGAGAACTTTGAAAATAAGAAGTCATCATTTGCCGGTGTCAAGACTGTTGAGGTCACACACGCAGTTAGAAATACCCGTATGAATGGTTTTTCTGTAAAGGAGGGTGATATCATTGCAATCGCGAACAAGAAAATTGTTGCAAAGAGCTCATCAATTACAGAAGCAACCCTTACAAGTGTAAGAAAGATTTGCGCAAACTGCGATATGGTCACACTTTATTATGGAGAGGGCGTAACAGAAGCTGAAGCAGCACACGTTGCCGAGGTTGTCGAAACAGAGTATCCTGACCTTGAAGTTGCTGTATACTATGGTGGTCAACCCCACTATTACTATATACTTTCTGCAGAATAAAATGAAACTTAATGAAATTAAGGGCATTGGTGCACAAATGGAGAAAAAGCTCAGTGCGCTCGGCATTGCTACAATTGGCGATCTTGTGTCCTTCTTTCCATCGAAATATGTTGATTTAGGATTGCCCACTTCTGTTGTAAATGCAGAAGAAGGGCAATTTTATTTATTTGAAGGTGAGGTTGTCAGAGTCAAGGAAAGCAACAGTCGCAAAAAGGCATTTTCGGTGTCTTTCCGTGATTCTATTGCGCTAAAACCTTTATACTTCAATGCAATTTTTTTCAATCAACCATACCTTAAAAGCCAATTTGAGGTTGGTAGAAAATTCCGTTTATTTTCAAAGATTTCAAGCAGTGGTGTTTCTTCAATAGTAAATCCAATTGTTGAGCCTTTGGATAAATTACAGTTGCTCACAAAGGGAATATACACTGTATATCCACTGAAAAATGAAATTGGTCAGCGCACCTTCAAAAAGCTGGTTTATGAGTGTTTCAAGCAGGTTGGATACATTCAGTCGGATGAAAGTATTCAAGGCTGTGTGTCTACTGCAAGCACCGAACGCACGCTTTACGATGCACTATACCAAATACATTTTCCAAAAGACACCAATTGCTGTGCTTCTGCAATTGAAACTTTGGCATCCATTGACGTTGCAATGGGATTAAAAACATATCACAACTCTAAAATATCAGCCGTTAGAATACGGAAAAGCTTTTATAACAATAACATTGCCGATGTGTTTTCATTGTTCAAAAATGCAATATCTTTTGACCTTACAGACTCACAGACAAAAGCAATTGACGATATAAGTCGTAATCTTTTGAGCAATGAAAATATGTCTCGAATTATAAGTGGTGATGTTGGCTCTGGTAAATCGGTGGTGGCATATTACGCAATGGCTTTTGCTGCATTGTCTGGCAAGCAGTCTGCTTATATGTGCCCGACTGAGATTCTGGCAACCCAGCAATACGATAAATTTAAGCAGATAGCCGACAGGTTAAACATTTCCGTTGCCTTGTTGACATCATCAACTAGAAGTGCAGATAGACGTAAAATATTGAATGGGCTAAAAACCGGAGAGCTTAAAGCTGTTTTTGGCACTCAATCACTAGTGAGCAAAGATGTAGAGTATTCAAATCTTTCTATTGGAATAATTGATGAACAGCATAGATTTGGTGTGTCCTGCCGTGCAGCGCTTGAAAACAAAGGGGCAACAGATGTTTTGACTCTTACAGCGACACCAATTCCACGCACACTGGCATTGACATTGTATGACGATATAGATGTGTCATCAATATATAAACGAGCAGAGGCGACAACCAATATTTCAACCAAAATTGTATCCGAGCAAAAGCTTGATGATTTGGTCAAATATGTCGTTAAGCAGTGTGAAGATTGCAACAAGCAAGCATTTTTTGTCTGCCCAACCATAAAGGATAGCGATGGCCTTGACCTATACTCAGTAGAAAAATTTTACGAGAGTTATTTAGATAAATTCAGAAATCTATCTGTTTCAATTCTTCACGGCAAAATGAGCAATGCTGACAAGACGGCTGTTATGAATGAGTATGCAAAGGGCAATATCCATATCATTCTTGCTACATCTCTCATAGAGGTTGGTATAGACACTAAGGCGAGCATTATGGTCATACTTAATGCTGACAGATTTGGTCTTGCATCCCTTCATCAATTAAGAGGGCGTGTTGGACGAGATGGTATGCCAGCTTATTGTTTTTTGCATACTAAGTCAACGGGAGCAATAGCGCTTGAAAGATTGGTTGCAATGGAAAACATTGATGATGGGCTTATACTTGCTGAAAAAGACCTTGAAATGCGTGGCACAGGTGAATTTCTCGGCACAAAGCAAAAGGGCACCATGAGCTCACCATACTTCAAGTTGCCTACAAATACGCGAGTTTTGATGAGAGCCAAGGAGATGGCAAAGGATTCTGCATTTGATGATGTCACAAATGTAATGCGAGAGCTTTTCGGTGCAGATTACTCAAATTTTGAAAATGAGCTTAAACATGTCACACTAAACAGCTAACTTTTTTTAAGAGCACATTTTAATTTTAATTAAAACAAATATTGCCATTTGACAATTTTTCATAGTTGTGTATAATATATATGAATGGTGGCGCAGTATTCTAGTCAGCATTATCCGGTCCGAAGGCGGGGGTAAAATATCGCCAAAGGGCATATCGATGAAGTTTCTGGTGATGGCTTTAGTTGCCCAAACTTGGGCTGTTGCTGGGAGTTAAGGTTTTTGGGCGTGTCGCAATGGCATGCGAAGGGCGACCCAATCTCCGTGGAGACCCAAATCGGTGGACATATTCTAGTAGAGTAGTCTACTGACTGGGATTAAACCTGTCATGCGGTGGCTCGTGCGCTGTGGACAGTGTAGCCTGCCTTGAGTGATCACGCAGGGATAAAGGAACGGTTATCGTTTGTCGGCCGACAAACCTTGCCGACTGCCTTTTGAAATCTTGATTGCAAAAAAGGATTAGGTCGGAATAATGTTGCCAAGGAAAACTTCTAGACTGTTCTTGTAGACAGTCCGGGGATTATAGTGTGCACTTAGTGGCGATTCGGTGAAGCGATGGGAAACCACGCTGGTTGCAACGTAATCGGAAACGTCTTGATCGGCGACGGCAAGTTGTTGCTTCGGGAAAACCTACCGAACCTATGGCGCAAGGTTTACTCAGATTGTTGCCACCATTTCAACAAACTTGGAGAAATATGGAAAAGCAGGAAGACTCAAACAGTAGCATCGAAATTCAAAAAGACGAAGAGATTCGTCATTCTAATCAATCAGAAAAAAAGCACAAAAAACAACCTAAAAAGAAGCGCAACCTTTGGAGCGTGAAGATTACGGTTGTTTCTTTTTTTGTTTCAGCATTCATCAGTTTTCTTAGTGAACTGACAGCATCAGCAGAGCATATCATCGTCACAATCTTACTTCTTTTCTTCTTGATACTTTGCAGTATCTTGTTTGACGGCATTGGTGTTGCATCAACCTCTTGTGACATGACGCCTTTTGTATCTATGGCATCAAGAAAGGTCTATGGTGCAAAAACGGCATTATGGCTTGTCAAAAACAATGAGAAAGTGTCAAACGTGTGTAGTGACGTTGTTGGCGATATATTCGGCATTGTATCTGGTGCATGTGCTGCTGCTATTACTTTAAAAGTTGTCGTTGGAATGGAAGATGTATGGCAAAAACTTGTCACAATTTCAATTTCTGGCGTTGTGTCTGCATTAACTATCGGTGGCAAGGCATTCCTCAAAAACATAGCAATCAAAAACTCGAAAGAGTTTATTATGTTTATTGCAAGATTGATTGCTGTATTCAATCCGGATGAAAGACGCAAGAAAAAGAAACAAAAGGAAAAGCAAAAGAAGTTTGAACAAATAGAGGAATCAAAGGAAAAGCACGACGTTGAGGGTTGACAAATATCTCGTAGAATGCAAGCTTGTTCCATCAAGGACCTATGCTGAAAATCTTGTCTTAAAAGGCAAAATCAAAGTAGATGGCAGAGTGATATCTAAGCCATCTTTTGATGTTAAAGAAAATATGTCCGTCGAGATTATTGAGGATGAGGGATATGCTTCACAAGGAGCATATAAATTGCTTAAAGCCATTGATGATTTTGCACTCGATTTAAGGGATATGGACACTGCAGATATAGGTTGTAGCAATGGTGGGTTCACTGACGTTCTTTTGCGAAACAATGTCAAAAGCGTTCTGGCTGTTGATGTTGCTGAATGTGATTTGCCTACACGAATATTAGATGATCCTCGTGTGACTTTCTTGCAATGTAATGCTCGTGAACTGCCAGACCTTGCCAAAAAAGACTTTATATGCAGTGACGTGAGCTTCATTTCGCTTAAATACATTTTGCCATCAATATACAATTTGTTGAAGGTAGGTGGGCGCGCAGTAGTGCTCATCAAGCCACAATTTGAACTGGACAAATCTGCTCTGAGTAAAAAGGGTATAGTTCTCAACGAAAAGGATAGACAAAAGGCAATATCATATGTAAAAGGTTATGCGACAGCCTGTGGATTTAATTTAATTGGGCTATCAACGGCTCCGATATTTTACGAAAATAAAAATATAGAATATTTGCTTTATTTATCAAAATAATTATGACAACAAAAAAAACAACCTAATGGGTTGTTTTATTTTTAAATATTGGCTTACGATAGAAGAAAATTAGTCCTTCTTTTTAATAATACAAAAGACCAGTAATACCACTGCAAGTGCAAGACCTGCGAGTGCTCCGATGATGCTGACTGTTAATGTGTCGATACAAAGTAAGTTTATCATGCTTATATTATAGTTTCCAAAGGACAATTTGTCAAGAAAAAGAATATTTTATACAAATACAAGTCTGCCTTATAAGTAATGCGATAGTTTTACTATGTAAAAAACTTCCAATTGTCAAAAAAATAGCTTGTATAAAAATGAATAATAATGTATAATGATGGATGTTATGAAAATTGCCGTGTATTCAAAATCCAATCTTAAAGAGCATCCTAAAAAAGTTGCACTGATAAACGGGCTCATATCCTTAGGGTATGATGTCTCAGAGCTTAATTCACTTACGGATGTTGCCGATTTTGAACGTCTACTAGTCTTTGGTGGAGATGGAACAATGCTTATTGCAGGCATCTCTGTCCAATGTCCCATTTTGGGTGTAAACCTTGGCAATGTAGGCTTTCTCACTCAATTTGAGGCCGATGTTAGTCTTGAAGAATTGACCCGTGCAATTGAAAGCCAAAATTATGTTTATAAATCACTTCTTCAAGCTTCAATAAACAGCGAAAGTCATGTTGCACTCAATGATATTGTCGTCAGAACAACATCCTCTAAACCAATATCTCTTTCGTTGAAAGTAAACGATCAGTTTGTTGACAAATATCACGCAGATGGCTTGATAATTGCAACACCAGCAGGTTCCACGGCCTACTCTTTGTCTGCAGGGGGTCCAATCCTTTCACCAAATGTTGACGCAATCATCATCAATCCTATATGCGCACATTCCTTGCATTCAAGACCGTTGATAGTTTCAAGCGATAGCAACATTGAAGTGTCCCTTGAAGGAGAGCATTCCGTCTTGATCGCAGACGGCAGAGAACAAATCGACCTGCAAAACGCATCTATTATACATATATCCAAATCGCAAAGAAAGGCAACTTTTGTGTGCGATACCAGCAACTTTTATAACAAACTATTAGAAAAAATGAACAGATGGAGCGTCACAGACTAGTTCCATAAAGGTGAAAAATGGCAAGAGCAACCAGACAACTTAAAATACTCGAGATTATAACAAAGCATGACATTGACACACAAGAAGAGCTTGTTGCACGCCTGCGTGCTGACGGATATTCAGTGACGCAAGCAACAGTCAGCCGTGACATCAAGGATATGAACATCATCAAAACCTTTACAGATGACGGCAGACACTATAAATATGTGGCACAACAGCCAAAAGAGCCATCATCTGCAGACAAATTTATGAAGATCTTTCGTAATACCGTTTTGTCAATTCGTTCTGCAGAAAACTTGATTATCATCAAGACTGAGCAAGGCAGTGCCAGTGCTGCAGCAGAATTTATAGACCGTTTAGAATATGATGAAATTCTTGGTGTAATCGCAGGCGACAATACTATTTTTGTTGCAATTGACACCATAAATAACGTTTCAAAGGTAATCGAAAATCTCGAAAATATTCTGAAATAATGATCTCAAATCTTTCCGTTGAAAACATTGCACTTATTGAAAAGCTTCAAGTGGAGCTTGGAGATGGTCTTAATATTTTAAGCGGTGAAACCGGCGCAGGTAAGTCTATCATAATTGACGCCGTATCTTTCGTATTGGGTGAAAGAGCTGATCGATCACTCATTCGATATGGCACAGACTATGCGACTGTTGAAGCTGTTTTCAGCGATTATCTTACCCCAGCAATTGAGGAATATCTTGACGAAATTGGCATTGAGGCAGAGGAAATCTTAATACTCAATCGCAAAATGACAGCAGAGGGCAAGAATTCTTGCAGAATAAATGGTAGAGTGACGACGCTTTCAACGCTCAAGGGTCTTACTTCCTTGCTTGTTGACATTCATGGTCAACACGAGCATCAATCGTTGCTCAATCCAAATTCTCATATGTCACTGCTTGACAGCCTTGGTGGAGAAAAACACTCGGAGCTTCTTGACTTAGTCAAGAATAAATATAAAAGTTATATTGCACTGAAGCGCGAATACAACTCATATGGCGATGAGGATGAGCGTGTAAGACGTCTTGATATCCTATCATATCAAATCAATGAAATTGAAAAGGCTGACGTAAAAGAGGGCGAAGAAGATGATCTTCTCGAAAAGCGCAAGCGTATTCGTAATATGGAACGCATTCTTGAAGCCCTAAATAATGCCAAAAACATTCTGGATGGATACGACAACACAGCTGTCAGCCCAGCACTCAAAACAGCTGTTTCAACTCTCAATATGATTTCACAATATGACAATCGCATTGAAGGTTTGAATGAACGCCTTGAAGATGCCCGAGTAGAAGTCGTAGACATTGCTGACACTGTCAAGTCAATCCTCGATGAATTAGATTTTGATCGTCATGGTGCAGACCAAATTGAAGAAAGACTTGAGCTTGTTCGAATGCTCCAAAGAAAGTATGGTGGCAGCTATAATGCTCTTGTTGACTTCTACGACAAGGCCGTTGAAGAATACGAAAGACTGTCAAATGCAGGAGATAGAGTGCTCGTCCTTGATGGAGAGCTGAAGAGGACTGTTAAAGAACTTACATCGGC
>JAFWBH010000125.1 GCA_017507205.1 Clostridia bacterium | reverse complement strand
TTTCTTTGATGAGGGGTTACACAACTATGTTGTGTGCAACTGCGTTGCTGTCAAACCCCTACGGGCTGGCGCTCATTCGCCTGTGCAAGCACACTCATTTCACTATTACGGCACCATGTGCCTACGACCCCCCCCTCATCTCCACCATAAAACCACAAGCAGACGCGAACTGCTTGTGTTTTATTTATGACGGGAACTTATTGAGGGGGGCGAACGAAAGCGTTAAACAAACAGTTTGTAGAGTGTGTAAAATGGCTGAGTCAACTTATGGTAGATAAAACGCAACGATTGGTTGGTGGAAATGTGGGGAGTGGGTGGTATAATGTATTTGTTGTTGGTGCAGGTGACGTTTTGTATATTGGGCAAAAAAATGTAAAAACAATGTTGAAATGAGAGGATATCTTTGATATAATTAAATTTAGTCCTGCAATATTTTGCTTTTTTTGAAAAATAGAGCTGGTTATTTTTACAATATAGTGGTTTTTCTTTGGTGAAAGGCGAGATATAATGGTAGCATAGGGCAGGCGAAGGCTTGCCGATATAGTATGAATACAACAAATAGGAGATATTTATGGAAAACATTAGAATTCAAGACGATCTTTACATGCACGTAAATGGTGAAACTCTTGACAAACTGGTCATCCCCGATGACAAGCCTTATGCAGGTGGATTTGCAGAGCTTGCAGATGGTGTTGAAAAGGTTATGATGGGCGAGTTTGCTGAAATGAGTGAAAGCAAAAGCTATCCCAATGAGCACCTTGAAAGAGCATGCACCCTTTATGCAATTGCAAAGGACGCAGACAGGAAGGCAAAGGATGGCATCACTCCTGCTCTTAGAAATTTGGCAGTTATTGATGAACTTAAATCTGTTGATGATTTTGGTGGACTCTACAAGAAATTTTCACTGAAAGGCATTCCCACACCTATCAATATTGGTGTTGAAACAGACATGAAGAATACAAGCCGCCATCTTGTCTACATACAAGGTCCTGGCGTCATTCTCCCCGATGCATCATATTACAAGCCCGAAATGGCAGAGCAAAAGGCACAAATCTTGGGCATGTGGACAGGTGTTGCAAAGATGGTCATGGCACAAACAGGTTTGAGTCCTGAGGATCAAGATAAGTATGTTGCTGACACTCTTGCATTTGACGAAATCCTTGGTGGTCTTGTCAAAACACAAGAGGAGTGGTCAAGATATACAGAGATGTATAATCCCACCGACAGTGGTAAGCTGGCAGAAACATTGTCAACCATTGATTTGGGCGCTATCCTCACCGACCTCTTTGGACATGTTCCTGGAATAGTGGTTGTCACAGAGCCTAGATACTTTGACGCATTCAAGACAGTGTTCAACAAGGACAACCTTGACCTCTACAAGCACTGGGCATATGTCACAGGCCTCTTGAAGTCATGCTCATATCTTTCAGAGGAACTGCGTGATATGGGTGGCATGTATATGCGAGCACTCATGGGCGTGGCAAAAATGCAATCAATTGAAAAGTTCAGCTACAACCTTGCATCAGGCATGTATTCAGAGCCTGTTGGCATTTATTATGGCGACAAATACTTTGGTCAAGATGCCAAAAAGGACATTACAGAAATCGTCTATCAAATCATTGATACCTACAAAAAACGCATCAAAACAAGTGATATTCTTGGCGATGAAACAAAAGAGAAGGCAATTTTGAAGCTTTCAAAAATGGGCGTGAAGATGGGATATCCTGACAAGGTCAGAGCAATCTTTGACAAGCTTGTGTTCAATCCAGAGGATTCACTCTTTGACATCGTGCTTTCATTGAAGGCAATCAAGGAGCTTGACAACTATGCAAAGCTTGATGAGCCTACTGATCCTACAAAGTGGGCAATGCCTGGTCATATGGTCAACGCATGCTATGATCCTATGGTCAACGATATCACCTTCCCAGCAGCAATTCTGCAAGCACCCTTTTATTCATTCAAGCAATCAAGAAGTGAAAATCTTGGTGGCATCGGCAGTGTCATTGGTCACGAAATATCACACGCATTCGACTCAAATGGTGCAAAGTGTGATGAAAACGGCAACATCAACGATTGGTGGACAGAGGACGACTTCAAGCGCTTTGATGCAAAGGTTGAAAAGATGGTCGAGCAATTTGACGGCATCGAGCTTCCTTGGGGCAAGGTCAATGGCAGATTTATTGTCAGCGAAAATATGGCAGACAATGGTGGTATGGCAGTCACTCTTGACATTATGTCAAGAACAGATGGCGCATCCTACGAGGAATACTTCAAAAACTGGGCAAGAATTTGGTGTGAAAAGGCAAAGGTTGAATACCTTACAATGCTCCTTTCAATAGATGTCCACGGCCCCTGCATGTTGAGAGCCAACATACCCCCAGAAACTTCCAAGAGTGGTATGACACCTTTGGCGTCACAGAAGATGACAAGATGTTCATTCCAGAAGAAAAGAGATTGGTAATTTGGTAAAACAGATTTCTAAATATCGGGTTTACAAAAACAGCGCTATTTAGCGCCTATCATCGTCAGATACAACCCACAGGATTCTCACATACGACAAGTATGCTACGACCCCTGTGGGTTTTTCTTCCTTGCTATGCATCTAAATATCGCAGTTTTGGAGAGTGCGTGGAAATAACAAAGTGCCAACATACACCACTAAAACATAGCGCTATTTAGCGTCTGACTTGGTTGGCTACACAGGCACAGAGGAGCAAAGGAAAGTAATTTCACAAGGCTCAGTCAATTCAGCATTGTCCACAGCAACAATTAATTACAACTATGTTGTGGAAGAATAAAATCAATTTCAACAAAACAAAAAGGACTGCGTTTGCAGTCCTTTTTAAATCAAGATATTTTGGTTGAAAAACTGAAATCTTATTATAAATTTGCAAAATATAGGGTTAAATGACAAAAAACGAGCTGATAAAGGCTCGTTTTTGTTGATTATTGCAAGGTTTGATGTCAGGCTTCAAACATGCCTTTCACCACGTTTATGCAGACGTCACGCATTTTTTTGTAGTCGAGGTAGTGATGGTCGTCAAAGATACATTCGTGAGAGAAGCTTTGGACGATGCCTATGGCAAGGTGTATTTTTTCTGCCATACAATCGACCTTCAAGCCAAGAGATGTCAGCTTGTCCTTGATGGCTGTGGTCATTTTGTCCTCTAAGGCAAGGAATTTCATGTTGACAGCCTCATCGCTGGCACTCATTGCGTGGAGTGCTTCGTGGATGTTTGCATTGTGGCGATGGGTGTCGATGGTTGCGTCAATGACCTCGGGGATCAAGGTGTCAAAGTCAATGGGGGCAGAAAGTCCGTCAAAAAGGGAAAGTATGGGTGTCAGCACCTTGTCAATGTAGATGTCAAGGACGTCAAGAAGTATGTCACGCTTATCCTTGAAATAGCCATACACGATGCCTGTTGAAACGCCTGCGCGCTTGGCAATCTCTGCAGTGTTGGTTGCGTGATAGCCCACCTCTGAAAAGAGATTGTAGCCTGCTTCAATTATGCTTTTTTTCTTTGCGATTGAACGTTCCTGCTGTGGAGTTCTGACTTCACTCATTTTGACCTCGCCTTATATAAGCAATAAATTGTTTGTTGGATATATTATAAACCATATTTCCCGTTCTGTGAAGAAAAATTTTTAAAAATATGAAATTTCTTTCAGATTTTGTTTGACAAGCAAATATTCTGGTCATATAATTAATACGAAAAATATGAAACAAAGTTCACATTTTGGCTTTGAAAGGAGAAAACTATGAAATTGCTCAGTGAATTTGCAATTGGAGAAAGGGGAGTTGTCAAGATGGTTGGTGGTGAAGGCGCATTGCGCAGACGCCTTTTTGATATGGGTGTCACACCTGGGGCAGAAATCACTCTCAGAAAGAAAGCACCTCTTGGTGATCCTATTGAGGTGACCTTGCGTGGCTATGAATTGACACTCCGAAAAACTGAAGCTGAACTTGTGACAATGGAGAGGATCAAATGAAAAGATTTGCACTTGCTGGAAATCCAAACAGTGGAAAGACAACCTTGTTTAATTCTCTGACAGGCTCAACTGCTCACGTAGGCAACTGGCCGGGCGTCACAGTTGACAAGAAAGAGGGTGTATACAAAAAATGTCCCGAGCCAATCTCAATTGTAGATTTGCCCGGCATTTATTCACTTTCACCATACACATCTGAAGAGGTTATTTCAAGAAACTTTATTCTTGATGAAAAGCCCGACTGCGTCATCAACATTGTTGACGTGACCAATCTTGAAAGAAACCTCTATCTTACAACTCAGCTCCTTGAAATTGATGTGCCTGTTGTGGTTGCACTCAATATGATGGATGAGCTTGAGAGAATGGGAGATATCCTTGATGCAAACAAGCTTGAAGAGAAGATTGGCGTGCCTGTTGTGGCAATATCTGCTCTTAAAGAAACAGGTCTTGATGAGCTTATGACTCGCGCCTATGAGGCAAGCCTTGAAAAGAGAAAGGGCATCACAGTCCTTGAAAGCACTCCTCTCATGCACCTTATTGGCGACTGCCGTATTGCTCTTGAAGGTCAAGAGGTGGACAATTCACTCTTCCACGCAGTAAAGCTTGTGGAGCTTGACGAGCTTGAGGTTGAGGCTCACCCTAGCTCTGCCAAAATGGTTGAGGAATTCAAGAAAACCTACAAGGACGACACCTTTGGTGGCGACTTTGAGGCAGTCATTGCAGACAGCAGATATAAGCACATCACCAACCACTACTCAGTGGCACTGAAAAAAAATCCCAAGTCACACAGCGAAGGAGATACAAGGTCAAATAAGATTGACAAGGCAATGACCCACAAATTTTGGGGCATACCAATTTTCCTTCTCATACTCTTTGCAGTGTTCCACTTGACCTTCTCCGAAAACTTCTTGTTTATCGGTGCAGCACTTCCTGAGGGCTGGGTTGCTCTTGAAGGCAC
>JAFWBH010000124.1 GCA_017507205.1 Clostridia bacterium | reverse complement strand
CCTTCAAAGAACTTCATCATGAGGTCTTCATCTGTTTCTGCGACCATTTCCATGAGTTGATCCTTGTATGATGCTGCCTTGTCTGCAAGGTCTTGGGGAGCATTGATTGCTTTGCCGTTGAGGTCCTTTGCTGAGCCTGTGAGGACGTCAACTGAACCGACCATCTTGCCACCTTCCATGATAGGAAGCTCAATGGGGATGACCTTGCTGAATTTTGATGTGATTGCATCAACTGTGCCAAAGAAATCACTGTTTTCTTTGTTGACTGCGTTGACGAAGATAAGTGCAGGAACTTCCTTTTCCATGCACATTTCAAGTGCCTTTTCTGTGCCGACTGTAAGTGAGCCACTTGCTGATGTGACAACTACTGCGCTGTCTGCTGCGTGGAGTGCTGACACCATTTCGCCTTCAAAATCGAAGAAGCCGGGGACGTCAAGGATGTTAATCTTTGTGTCACGATGGATTGCATAAGCAACGCCCATGCTGATGGATATCTTACGCTTGATTTCTTCATCGTCAAAGTCCATTGTGGAGTTGCCATCGTCTACCTTGCCAAGACGGTCAACTGTTTTTGTTGAAAACAGGAGTGCTTCTGCAAGAGAAGTTTTGCCTTCACCGGAGTGACCGATGAGTGCGATATTACGAATAAATTCTGTTGCGAATGATTTCATTATTTTACCTCAATAAATAATTTAATACTGGACTATGATACACTATTTGGTGGGCACTTGACAAGCAAAAAAAACTACAAGCTGGCACTTTTTTTATTTTTTTGATATTTTTCATCACTTTTGCATATTGTTGAGTATGTATTCATTTGGCATTTATGACAGTGGAATTGGTGGACTTACCACTCTTTGCGCCTTGAAAAAGGTGTTTCCTTTCAGCGATTTTTTCTATTTTGCAGACACTGCCAACAGCCCCCTTGGCACAAAAAAATACTCAGACATTGTTGCCGTTGTCAATGATGCCGTTGACCTTCTGAAAAGAAAAAGCCGTGTTCAAGTCATAGCCTGCAACACTGCGTCTACTGTTGTAAAACCAAAAAACACCTTTCACCTTCGTCCTGACCTTGAAAAGCTTGTGGCAGAAAGGACTCTGCTCCTCTGCACCCCAGCAACAGAAGAGGCATTGAAGCTCGGAGATAAGGGCTTTGCCATTGCTGACACGAAAAACCTTGCAACAGCTGTGGAAATACTTGGAGAAACTGCATTCAAGGCAAATGATTTTTCATTGTTTTCAAACCTTGAAGGATATCTGAAAAAAATTATTGACGAAGCAATGGCTGAAAAAGACATTGACACAATATATCTTGGATGCTCACTACCTTTTCTTCAAGGGAATTATTGAAAAGCTTTATCCTGAAATGAAAATTGTAGACGGAAACAATCGCCTCATTGACGAAATCATTAAGTCAAGCTTAAACGCCAAGGGAAACAGAAAAATCACATTTGACTTCTCTCTTGGAAATCAATCAAAAAAATATGGCTGGCTTCTTGCTCGTCTAGAAGAAAGACTTGATTTTCAGGCAATCTAACTGATTAAATCAACATGCAATCGTTGTTTGATTGAACTTAAATTTTTTGTCAATTTGAGTAGGCTAGGTTGATGGCTTCAGATATTATGGTTGACGCATTTTCAAGAAAAATCTTCACTTCCTTTGGTGCAACAACAAGACGTGATAATTTTTTGTCGGTGAGAATTGAATGAAAGGCAAATTCATTGACCTTAAAGGACTTGTCGTTTTGCCCATATTCCTTCATAAAATCCTTGATGACTCCCTGCATTGTAAGCACCAGTGGAACACCGATTGACACAGTTGGAACGCCGAAAATCTCCTTGTTCATTGGTGGCTTGTCCTGTCCTACTCCACTGCCTGGGATTATGCCAGAGGTTGACAGCTGAAAGGATGTGCCAAGGCGTAATACGCTGGTGGTGGCAAGGGTGTCTACAACTATAATTGCTGAGGGCTTTATCCTTTCGTTCAGTGCCATAAGCACCTCGTGGGATTTTATGCCCGTTGCTCCCTCAACTCCTAGTGAATGAGTGCATAGCTTGTATTTATACTCACCAAGGGCATTCATACGATTTGCCCTTACCCTTTCAACAGACTTTACGCCAAGAGAGTCTGCAAGGACTTGACCGTTGCCAAGCCCCACTGCAAGAATGTCACTTTTTTCAGGCACAAGACCCACCATTTGTTGCAATGCCTTTGACATAACTCTGGCAAGATATTCAGCGTAATGCTCACTGCTCACACCACTGCAATCATAGGTGATATATACTCCCTTTGGCTTGCCAAGCTCTTTTGAGAGGTGGTTATCCTTCACATTGACCACAATTTGTCGGATGCCGTAAGACAGAGTTTTGACCACAGCAATGTCCTTCAAGCCACGATTTTCAAGATTGTCTAATGCCATATCACTGTAAAAAATGTCGTTTTTCATGAAATTATTGTGTGCAATATCAAAAAATAGATGAAAACAGTTGCAAGATTTTTGGAAATATGGTAATATTTCAAAGATTTAAAATAAGTATTCAAATATGAGGAGATAAATATGCCTAATATTAAATCAGCAAAAAAGAGAGTCAAGGTTTCAGCAAGACAAAACAAAGAAAACACAATGAAGAAATCACGTGTTAAGAATGCAATCAGAAAGTTCAACGATGCAATCGCAGCAAATGATGTCGCACTCGCAACCGAGCTTCTTCCCGGAACCATGGCAGTCATCGATGCAGCAGCTTCAGACGGTGTTTACCACAAGAACACAGCTGCAAGAAAGAAAGCAACTCTCTGCCGTTCACTCGACAAAATTAAGAACAACTAATTTTAAGACACTCTAAAAAGGGCTGTCGATTGACAGCCTTTTTTACGTATATTAAACACTACTCTATTATCATATTTGAATCATTCTAAAAAACAAAGCAGACTGGGTGTCTGCTTTTTTGTTTGTATTCATATTTCTCTGCTGCGTTTGGCTGAATTAGAGTTTTCTGTGCCAGCCAGAAACTCCGTCATCAAAGTCCATTGTGCGAAGCATTTTTGCATTTCTTTCAGGGTCGCCAAGGTCAAGAGCCTTGCCACCTGAATACATACTCGACCAAATCCATCCATCTGGACGCTCAAAGGCGACTTTTTTGAGGTTGAAGCAGCTGCGAAATGCCAAGGACTCTATTGCCATAATATTCTCGGATATGACGACCTCTTTGAGTGATGTGCAATGGGCAAAGCATCTTTCCTCTATTTTGCCAACACAATCTTGGAGAGGAAGGTCTGTCAAGGACTTGCACTCATCAAAAAGCCCTTCGCTTGCATTTCTGACAGGTGTCACATAAGCAAGTGATTCACAGCCTGCAAAAGCATAGGGACACATATATGGTGGACACTCCACATCTTCAAACTCTACTCGTTTGAGTGAAGAGCATTGAGCAAATGCGCCGTGGCCTATGGTGTGGACCTTTTCGGGAATAAGGATCTCTTCAAGGGAATGGCATTGATAAAAGGCGTTGGTGCCAATTTCCTCAAAATACTTTTCGTCATTGAGATAACGATCTAAATCAAGCTGGGGCAAAGTGACCCTTTTGAGCCTTTCACACTGGGCAAATGCTCTATCACCGATTTTTGTCACAGGGATGCCGTTCTCAATTGTGGCAGGGATAACAGCCTCAACAATGTCCTTTGCGCATTCCACAACAACTGCAACATTACTTTCATACACACGATATGTCAGCCTGCCAATCTCTACTTCTCTAAATTCTCCACTATAATCAATTCCAGAATACATAGTTGCCTACCTTGTAGTTTCCTTTATATAAATCTAACACATTATTAACAAAAATTCAATATTAATCAAAAGCCGTGTCAAATTGACACGGCATAATTTGCATGCTTCATGTTGTTTTTGACAGACACATCACCATGTCCTGACAAATCGCAGAATGCCGTCATCAAAATCCATGGTTTTAAATATTTCTGCATTTTCATAGGGGTCAGTAAAGTCAAACACTCCACTTTTGGAATATATACTTGTCCAGCGCCATTTGTTTGGAAATTCAAAGGTCATCTTTTTAAGGTTGGCACAACTACGGAAGGCAAGCGCTTCAATTGTGTCAACAGACATCCTTATTACAACATCCTCAAGCGCAGTGCAGTGTGCAAAGCATCTATTCTCTATGGTTTGAACAGAACTGCTGATAGGGAGATATGTCAACGATGTGCATCCGTCAAAAAGCCCCTCGCTTGCTGTGGCGACAGGTGTGACATCCACGAGAGAGGTGCATCCTGCAAAAACATATGGACATAAGGTT
>JAFWBH010000123.1 GCA_017507205.1 Clostridia bacterium | reverse complement strand
GCAAGTTAGAAGTGAACGAATTGTGACTTTTTCTATTCCTGATGCAACAATTTCTTTTGCTTTTTCTGGAGATATCATTGTGTTTTCAGGGACAATTATTTCTTTTGTCTCTGGATGAACAACAGCATCAACAGTGAAACGACCACTGATTCTCTCCTCAAGAGTTTCAATGACTCTCTTTTCTTCCACTAGATCTCCAACCTCAATCCCCTTGACTTTCTCGCCACGACTTGCGAAACAGTCATCTTCATTGACAACTACATCTTGAGAAATATCCACAAGACGACGAGTCAAATATCCCGAGTCTGCTGTTTTTGTCGCTGTGTCGGCAAGAGTTTTACGTCCACCACGTGATGAAATGAAATATTCAAGCGGTGTCAAGCCAACTCTGTATGATGACTTAACCGGCACGTCAATTTTTGTGTTTGAAAGTGATTGTTTAAGCCCACCAATACCTGTCAACGCATTTAGCTGGACATTTGTTCCACGAGCACCTGATACGACCATCATCTTGAGAGGATTGTAGTCGCTCATGTGCTTAAGCACTGCATCTTGAACCTGCATTGTTGCATCATTCCAAATTGCTGTGTTTGCTGAAATTTTTTCGTCAAGCGTAATAAGTCCACGTCGAAGAAGCTTGTCATTATCCGCAACCCTCTTTTCTGCTTCAGCCAAAATTTCTTTTTTCGCTGGTGGCTCTTCCATATCAAAAGCATTGATTGTGAGTGAACCAAGAGTTGAATATTTATAACCTGTTTCTTTAAGTCTGTCAACAAGTTTTGAACACTCAGTTGTTCCAAGCAATCTATAAACTTCAGCTGTAATGTTTTTTAAGTCCTTTTTCATGACTGGATAATTGACTTCAAGTTGGCAATAGTTTTCACGTTTTGTTCTGTCAATCAAGCCCATACCTTGTGGGATCGCCCAGTTGAAAATGATTCTTCCAACCGTTGTTTCAATTCTGTCTCTATATTCCACGCCACGAACAACCGCTTTTCTCATGACATAGATTCTCGCACGAATGTCAAGATTACCTGTGTTGTATGCTAGGATTGCTTCATCATCACTTGAGTAATAATTCCCTTCACCTTTTGAGTTCGGCATGATTTGCGTTAGATAATAACAACCAATAACAATATCAAGACCAGGGTTGATAATTGGCTCACCGTCTGATGGTTTCAAAATGTTGTTTGAGCCTAACATAAGAGTTCTCGCTTCAGTTCTTGCATCGATGCTAAGCGGAACGTGGATTGGCATTGTGTCACCGTCAAAGTCCGCGTTGAATCCTGAACAAACTGAAGGGTGAAGTTTGATTGCACGACCTTCAACAAGCACTGGTTCAAACGCTTGCACACTTAGTTTGTGTAGTGTTGGAGCACGGTTTAGTAGCACTGGATGGTCTTTAATAACTTCGGCGAGTATATCCCAAACGATTGGCTTTTCACGTTCAATAAATCTTTTTGCACTCTTGATGTTGTGTGATTGGTTGAGTTCAACAAGACGTTTGATAATAAATGGTTTGAAGAGCTCAAGGGCCATTTCTTTTGGCACCCCGCATTGATACATTTTGAGCTCCGGCCCAACAACAATAACCGAACGTCCTGAATAGTCAACACGTTTTCCAAGCAAGTTTTGACGGAAGCGGCCTTGTTTTCCTGTCAACATTGCTGTGAGAGATTTAAGTTCTCTCGATTTTGCCCCTTGCACCGCTTTGCCACGCTTTCCGTTTTCAATCAAACAGTCAACCGCCTCTTGCAACATACGCTTTTCATTTCTGATAATCACGTCTGGAGCCCCGAGTTCAATCAATTTTTTCAAGCGGTTGTTTCTGTTGATAACTCTTCTATATAAATCGTTCAAGTCGCTTGTTGCATATCTGCCACCGTCAAGCTGTACCATAGGGCGAAGTTCTGGAGGGAGAACAGGGAGTACGTCCAAAACCATCCACTCTGGTTTGTTCTTGCTTTCAAGGAATGACTCAATTATGTCAAGTTTCTTGACTGCCTTGATTTTCTTTTGGCCTTTCATTTTTGCAAGGCCTTCTTTGATTTTTTTGCTTTCTTG
>JAFWBH010000122.1 GCA_017507205.1 Clostridia bacterium | reverse complement strand
CAGTCAACCAATACAATGCAGTCCTCGCAGACATCAAGTCAGGCGAAATCACACCTGATGCAACAGTCCCTGCAGATGCAAACAATGGTGCATGGCTTGAAGCAGCAGTCGAACTCGTCACAATCGTTTTCGAAGCATAATTTCAACACATCAATCATTACTCAATGAAATATCATTTGAAGTAACTTAACAAACGCTCACGGCGCTTCCCTTCGGGGAAGTTCCGTGAGCAATTATTTATACGGACAATTTTAAAGATTTTGTGGCTGGTCCTGTCTTTTTCTTGACTTCGCTTCCCTGTTGAGTCAAGAAAAAGGTAGAACATAATAAACATTACATAAGGAGCATTCTATGCGTAAAGACAAGAGAAATGAGGACGTCATTGAAATTGCAGAGAACACTGCAATGGAGGACGCCTTGACTTCAAATGAAAACGTGGATGATGTTTCAAGTGAGGAGTATCCTTACGTCATTGAAATGTGCAATATCACCAAGGAGTTCCCTGGCATCATTGCAAACGATGACATCACCCTACAGTTGAAACGTGGCGAAATCCATGCCCTTCTTGGCGAAAACGGCGCAGGAAAATCAACTTTGATGAGTGTCCTTTTTGGCTTGTATCAGCCTGAAAAGGGTGAAATCAAAAAAAACGGCAAGGTTGTCACAATCAAAGACCCCAACGATGCAAACGCACTGGGCATTGGCATGGTTCACCAGCACTTCAAGCTGGTTGATGTGTTCACCGTCCTTGACAACATCATTTTGGGCGTTGAGCCAAACACAGCAGGCTTCCTCAAAAAGAAGGATGCCAAGAAGAAGGTCATGGAGCTTTCTGAAAAATATGGCCTGAATATTGAGCCCAACAAGCTGGTTGAGGACATCACAGTCGGCATGCAACAAAGAACTGAAATTCTTAAGATGCTCTACCGTGACAACGAAATCCTCATCTTTGATGAACCAACAGCTGTCCTCACTCCCCAAGAAATTGACGAGCTTATGGCAGTTATGAAGGGTCTTGCAAAGGAAGGCAAATCAATCCTCTTCATCACCCACAAGCTCAACGAAATTATGGCAGTCGCAGACAGATGCTCTGTTCTCCGTAAGGGTAAATACATCGGCACAGTCAACATTGCAGACACCACCAAGGAAGAGCTTTCAAATATGATGGTCGGCAGAGATGTCAAATTTGCAGTTGACAAGGAAGAATCCAACCCCACCGATGTCATCCTTGAAATTGACAATATGTGCGTCAAGGGTGCAAGAGGCAAAAAGGATGCAGTCCACAATGTTTCACTCAATGTCCGAGCAGGCGAAATCGTTTGTATCGCAGGTATTGATGGCAATGGTCAGACTGAATTTGTCCACGCACTCACCGGTCTTGCAAAGGTCAAGAGTGGCACAATCAAGCTCCTCACCAAGCAAGAAATCAAGGCCTCAAATGAAGTCACAGCAGAAAAGGTGGAAACCGAGGCTATTGAGCAAAATGCAGACTTAACCGAAACAAATGACGAGATAAAGCCTCAAATCGAGGAACAATGGGTGCTTGAAGATATCACCAATAAGACAATCAGATATCGCAACACCCATGGTATGAGCCATATCCCCGAAGACAGACACAAGCACGGCCTTGTCCTTGACTACTCTCTTGAACAAAACATCGTCCTTCAAAGATATTTTGAGCCTGAATTCCAAAAGGCAGGCTTCATTCGTTTCAAGGAAGTCCGTAAATACGCAGAGGCACTCATTGACCAATTTGACGTCAGATCTGGTCAAGGTCCAATCACCACTGCTCGTTCAATGTCAGGTGGCAACCAACAAAAAGCAATCGTTGCCCGTGAGCTTGACAGAGAGCATAATCTGCTCATTGCAGTCCAACCCACTCGTGGTCTTGACGTTGGTGCAATTGAATACATCCACAAGCAAATCGTTGCATCAAGAGATAATGGCGCAGGCGTTCTCCTTGTATCACTTGAGCTTGATGAGGTTATGAGTTTGTCAGACAGAATCCTTGTTATGTATGAGGGTGAAATCGTTGGTGAGCTTGATCCAAAAGCTACAAACGTTCAAGAGCTTGGTCTTTATATGGCTGGTGCAAAGCGCCAAACAGCAGATGGCGAAATTGCAGAGGGCGAAACAGTGACAGCATTGAACAACGAGGAAGAACAACAAAAATGGACAGACAAGGTTGTTGACTTCGTGAAGAGCATCCCTGAAAAAATTAAGGACCTCTTCAAAAAGAAAAACAAGGTTGAAGATGATCAGCCTGAAAACGAACAACCTGAGGACGCACAACAAACAGATGAGGAGGCAACAGAATGAAAAAGAATAAGAAAATGATTCAAGATGAAGAAATTCAAGTTGTTGACACCCCATCAACCGATGAAATTCAACCCTCAGAAGAAGCAGTTGTTGAAAAAGTAAGCGCAGGAGAAAAAATTAAGAAATTTTTCCGTTCCTTGTTCGTTTCTGAAAATGGCAATGAGGCAAAATTCCTCACCTTCTACAAGAAAGAAGGCACAAAATCAGTCCTCTCATCACTCATCTGTATTGTTGCAGGTGTCTTGATTGGCTGGATTGTCCTGCTTATCATTGCACTGTCATCAAAGGACGTGCCCGATTCACACGCTTTCCGTGCTCTTGGAATTATTCTGGCAGGCCCCTTTGCAAGTGGTCAAGGCAACACAGCCTCAATGGTTGGTCAAATGTTGTTTGAATCAACACCAATCATTATGACTGGTCTTTCAGTGGCAATCGCATTTAAGACAGGCCTTTTCAACATCGGTGCTCCTGGTCAATACCTTATGGGCACAATGGGCTCAATCATCGTTGCCCTTTCAATCCCCGTATCCAACCCTGCAGAAGCTTTCTTCGTATGGCTTCTTGCTCTCATTGTTGGCATGGCATTTGGTATGATTTGGGGTCTTATCCCTGGTCTGTTCAAGGCATTCCTCAACGTCAACGAGGTTATCGTTTGCATTATGACCAACTGGATTGCTGCCAACGTAGTCAGCTGGGTCTTTGCAGGAAGCAAATATATCAACTCAGCAGGTG
>JAFWBH010000121.1 GCA_017507205.1 Clostridia bacterium | reverse complement strand
CTTGAGGTGTCAGTGCTGCAACAGAGTCAACAACAACGATGTCGATTGCGCCACTTCTCACAAGTGTTTCAAGGATTTCAAGAGCTTGCTCACCACTGTCGGGTTGTGAAATATAAAGATTTTCAATTTCAACACCAAGCTTTGATGCGTAGAGAGGATCGAGGGCATGCTCTGCGTCAATAAATGCTGCTGTGCCTCCCTTCTTCTGCACCTCTGCCACTGCATGAAGTGCAACTGTTGTTTTACCTGATGATTCGGGGCCGTAGATTTCTACAATTCTACCAACAGGGAAACCACCGATTCCCAGTGCGTTGTCAAGAGTAAGGCATCCTGAAGATGTTGCTTCAACCTGTTGGACGTTTTCTCCGTCCATCTTCATGATGGCACCCTTGCCATATTTCTTTTCGATTGCTTGAAGAGCAAGCTCGAGATTTGTCTTGTCTGCCATTTGAGTTCTCCTTTAATCTATATTGTTCACCGGCCTACAAAAGCAATATGTCGCCCTTGAGATATCTCACAAGGTAGAATAATGCCAGGTTTGCCGTTGCTTCCCTTATTTGATTTCGGTCGCCCGAAAGTCGTTTTTCAAAGGTGGTGATAAATTCGCCACCACCTACTGCTATATACACAAGCCCTACGGGCTTGCCCTCGTCACCAGTCGGTCCAGCAAGACCTGTGGTGGCAAGTCCAATGTCAACCTTTCTGTTGAGAAGCCCTCTCACCATTGCGTGAGCTGTTTCTCTTGACACTGTGCCATATTCGCCAATGAATGCTCTTGGAATGCCAAGCCTGTCCATCTTTGAATGGCGATTGTAGCATACTATGCCCTCGTAAAAGTTTTCACTCACTCCGGGGACAGATGTGAGTCGTGAGCAGATTTCTCCACCGGTCAGACTCTCTGCCACTGAAAGAACCTTTTTTGACCTTTTGAGCAATTGAACAGCAAGAGCGTGGAGTGATGTGTCCTCTGCTGAATACACATGCTCACTGAATGCGTTGTATACATAGGATTTTATCTGGTCAAAGCTCTCTCTTGTGCCAGCTGAGGTCATTGTAATCCTTGCGTCAAGACACCTTTCTTCAACGTCAAAGGTGACACCCATGCCCAAAAACTCGCTGAGTTTCAGACGAATGGTGTCAATGTCAAGACCACAAATTTTTACAACTTCCTGTATCATCTTTTATGCCTTTGATTTATAAATAAATCACTTTTTGAATTTCAGCTTTTATGCTGGCTTATTTCTCAACAGATGCAACTGCCTCATCAGCACTTTCTTCATTTACAGCAACCACGTCTTCTGCCTCGACCTCTGCTTGCTCTGAGGGAGCATCCTCAGGTTGCTTGTCAAGAAGGACATGCTTGTTTTTGACGATGTAATTGACACCTGAAATCACTGCCATAATTGCGCCAGCATAGAAGAATACTGAGCCAATCCAAGCAACAACAACGTGTGTGCCTGCAACAATCAACAAAGAAAGTGAAACATTGAGGAGTGTTGTCTTGATTTTGCCATAAACGTCTGCTGCAAGGACAAGTCCTTTGCCTGCTGCGATGCAACGGAATGCGCCAATAATCAATTCTCTTGCAATAATTATGCCACCAAGAAGGGTGATGACAAGTGAATTGTATGAGAAAATTCCAAGTCCTGCACCGTGACAGATGACCAAGAGAAGCATAATGACCATGACCACTTTATCTGCGATAGGGTCAAGGAATTTGCCAAGGTCTGTGACTGTGCCAGTCTTTCTTGCGATGTGGCCGTCAAGCATATCTGTTGCACAGAGTGTTGCGTAAAGGACACTTGAAAGTGCCATAAACACCACATAAAGTGTGTAATCTGTGCTGAAAACCATACCGAGCACAAAAAGTATGACTGTGGGTATGATCAAAAAGATGCGTGCGATTGTGATTTTTGTTGCAAGTGTAATTTTCATAATGCCTTCCCCACAAGGTCGATGCCGTCTGCACCTACGATTTCAACATCGTAGTATTCGCCTACATGCACTTCCTTGTCTGATGTAAAATATACTAAGTTGTCAATGTCGGGGGCTTGGAATTCTGCCCTGCCGACAAACATTTGCTTGTCATAGTCAATTTCGTCAAACAAGACCTTCAATGTCTTGCCCACAAGACCACTGTTGCGTCTGTTGATGACTGCTGTCTGCAAGTCTTTAAGACGATTGGTCCTTTCAATCTTCACCTCGTCATCGAGATGATTATGTAGTCTATCCGCCGCCGTGCCTTCTTCTCTTGAATATGCAAAGAAGCCTGCATAGTCAATGTTGCCTTCACTGATAAACTCCACAAGCTTGTTGTGAGCTTCCTCTGTTTCTCCTGGGAAGCCACAGATAAATGAGCTACGAAGGACAATGCCATTCTCTCTCATCTTTTTGATGAGAGCTCTTGTAGTGGCCTCATCGCATCTTCTGCCCATACGCTTCAATGTGTCGTTGTCAATGTGTTGGAGAGGCACATCTGCATATTTAACCACCTTGGGATTGGCGACAATCATATCAAGGATTTCATCAGTGATTGCCTCTGGCTCAAGATACAAAAGCCTGATGCGATCAAAATCCATTTCACTGAGCCTTTCAACAAGCTCTACAAGGTGAGATTTGCCGTCAAAATCAATGCCATATCTTGTGACATCTTGTGCCACTAGGATAATTTCACTGACACCCTCTCTTTCAAGCCCCTTTGCCTCGGCAAGAATATCCTCAATTTTTTCTGAACGATATTTGCCTCTGATTGATGGGATTGCACAATATGTGCAATGATTGTTGCAACCATCTGCGATTTTGAGGTATGCGTAGTGATAAGGTGTTGTCAGCACTCTGCCCTCATAAAAACCATCGCCACAGGCACAGCTGTAAATCTTGTCGCCCTTGGTGATTTTGTCCACAGTGTCACATATGCTGTCATAATCTGCTATGCCCAAAAATGCGTCAACCTGTGGAAATTCCTTTTCAAGAGTGTCAAGATATCTTTGAGGCAGACAGCCTGTGATGATAATCTTTTTCTTTTTATGCTTACGCTTGTGCTCTACTGCAGACAAAATTTCATCAATTGCCTCGTTTTTTGCGTCATCGGTAAATGCGCAGGTGTTGACAATGATGACGTCAGCCTCATCCTCTGTGCCTACAAGTGTATGACCACCTGCCACAAGACGAGAAAGCATTTTTTCTGTGTCTACTCTGTTTTTGTCACAGCCAAGAGAAATTGCACCTATTCTCATTCCTCATCGCCCTCCTCGTTGGCACGGACAAGCTCCTCATACTCCTCTTGTGTAAGGTTGACTCTGAGCTTCTTGGGATCCTTTTCATCGGGAACAAGGACACCCATATCATCCATCATATCCTTGATGCGAGCTGCTTTCTGGAAGCCCAAGCCCAATCTTCTTTGGAGATATGAAATTGAAATGCCCTCGTGCATACCAAGCTCAAGTGCGTCAAATATTTCAGGGGGTAAGCCCTTTTGCTTTTTGCGTCTGTCATCCTTGCTGCCAGCAGATTCCTTTTGTTGCTCCTCAGCAGGATCCTTGAAGATTTGCTCCTTGACCTTGGGGTCATAGGTGCTTTCATTGTTTGCCTTAATGAATTCAACAATTGCCTCAACCTCTGAGCTTGAAACAAATGAGCCTTGCATACGGACAGGCATAGGTGT
>JAFWBH010000120.1 GCA_017507205.1 Clostridia bacterium | reverse complement strand
TGATTTCAACACCATTCTTCAATCACTCTTCCCCGACAGATTGCTTACCCCCAATGAATACAATGAATATTACAATTTCATTGAAAGCACCAAAATTGCAGAAGATGTGCTTTTGATGATTGTGCAGTATTGCATTGACGCAAAAGGCCCCTCTGTCAGATATCCCTACGTTTTTGCTGTGGCAAGAAGCTGGATACAAGACGGCGTGCGCACTGTAAGCGATGTTGAAAGCAAGCTCAACGAGTTTGAGCTTCAAAGCGAGGAAATGCGTGAGGTTCTTGTGGCTCTTGGCAGAAAGGGTGGCGCAGATATTGATGAAAAGCAATGCCTGAGAAAATGGAAGCGTAGCTGGGGCTATGAGCTTCCTGCCATTTTGACTGCAGCAAAGACCTTGAAGGGTGGCAAGACCTTCAAAAAGCTTGACTCAAAGCTTGATGAATTCTTCCGTATGGGCATCTTCACTGCCGAGCAAATGAAGGACTATCAAAGCTATCGTGAGCATCTCAACGAGCTGGCAATCTCAATCAACAAAACCATTGGTGTATATTATGAATCACTTGAACACGTCATTGAGGTTTATACAATTCCTTGGACAACCAAGGGCTTTGACGATGATGCCCTCTTGAAGATTGCACACTACTGCTTTGTCAGTGGCATTCGCACCCTTGACGGAATGAACACTGCCGTCAACAAGTTCTACTCACAGGGCTACATAACTGCAGAAGGCATTGATGAATTTGTGTCTGCCGGCATCAAGCAGGACAACAAAATCAGAGATATCATTGAACGCACCGGAAGCACCCGTAATGTCAGCAGTAAGGATAGAGAGTTTTATCGCACCTGGACTTCTGTGTGGGGCTTTGACGATGATGTCATTCTGTATGCAGCAGAGCTTGCAGTGGGCAAGCCCTACCCTATGACCTATATGAATCAGCTCCTTTCAAGCTGGAAAAACGGAGATGCAATGACTCTTGAAAAGGCAAAATTAATGGGTGTCAAAATCACCGACAACAAGGGTCAAGCTCACAAGGAGAGCTATATTGAAAGGCAATACACCGATGATGAAATTCAATCACTCTTCGGCGATATAGAAAACTTTGACAATCTGGACATTTAATATGAAAAAACGCATTCTTGAACAAGTATTATCCGATCTTAAGCACAAGGTGCAGGCAAGGGAAAATGCCCTTGCTGATTTGCGTTTGAAGGCATTTGAAAACCCCGAGATATCCAAGGCACAGGCAGAATATGCAAGGGTTAAATTTGATGCACTTATGAAGGGTGTAAAAAATGATGAAAATATCAAAAAAGCACGTTTAAACTATGAAAATGCACTGAAAAAATACGGATATGGTGAAAATGCATTTGAATATCAACCTATATGCTCCAAGTGCAATGACACTGGATTTGTAGATGGAAAAATCTGCTCATGTGTCTACAATGAATACATTGCTCGTCTTAAAAATGAGTGTGACATTGAGGCTCGCGCCCCCTTCTCATTTGCTGACTCTAACACATCAAAAATGACAAGGGAGCAGACTGACGCCATCAACAAGCTCTACGGCTTTTCATGGGAGTATGTGTCAATGTATCCCAACGTGAAAAAGCACATATTGGTGTTTATGGGAGCAACTGGCACAGGCAAGAGCTGTCTTGCTCAAGCCATTGCAAGAAAGGCTGTTGACCATGGCAAAAGCGCGCTGGTTTATTCTGCATACGAGTTTAACACCACCTGCCTTAATTGCCACCTTGCACCTATTGATGAAAAGGACAACATCCTCTACAACCTTATGACAGCAGACTTTGTTGTAATTGATGACCTTGGCACAGAGCCTATGCTCAAAAATGTCACCTGTGAATATTTGCAGTTGATCCTTGACGAAAGATTGAGGAGTGGCCTTACAACAATCATCACCACCAACCTCAGTGAAATACAGCTGAAGGAAAGATATGGTGAACGTATTTTCAGCAGGCTATGTGACGCAAAGCACTCACTTATGCGCCGTATTCCCGGCAAGGATTTGAGGCTCAGCTGACCCTTATAACAAACAAAACACCGTCATAGCGTGATACTCTTAACGGAGTATCACGCTAACTAAGTTTGCCCTTTGGGCAAGTGAAGTTATCGCTGATAGTGAAGTTCACTTCGTGAGTGAAGTTTCGCCTGACGGCGAAGTGATGGGCAAACTTAACTTCACTTGATGCTTTGCGTCGCAAAGCGGCAAACTTCACTGCATAACAACTTCACTTTTGCGATAGCAAAAACTTCACCAACAGAAAAGAGAGAACTTTCGGCTATAAACCGTTGTTCTCTCTTTCTGTTTGTAAAGGGGTTTGGGCTTAGCCCATTTGCGTTTGACTAGTCAAATGCGATGCTCGCACTTTGCCCAAAGTTTAAAATTCTTCGCTAAGGACATCACTCTATTCAGACGGTGTTTTTTTCGCTCACTTATATTTTGATTGCATAGCTTGTTTTCTATTGCTTGGATAAATTATTGTTTTACTGCATACTCTTTTAATGCGAATATGCTGCAATTATTCGATTTGAAGATTTTTGGCAAGCATTTTTACAAGGGCCTCAAAAACCTGTCTTTCTGTGCCTTCATAATGCTCAAATGCCTTTTCAAAAAACGTTGCCCTTGCCTCTTCAATTTTAAGACGAACAGCCTCACCCTCATCAGTAAGGGAGAGGTGCTGCTCCCTCTTGTCCTTCTCTGACAAAGTGGTCACAATATAACCCTTTGCCCTCAATGACTTGACACTTCTTGACACCAATCCCTTGCTGACATCTGTCATTATGACGATTTCTCTTGCAGATGATGTCAATGGCAATGCACAAATCACCTCAATCTCGTTGGGTGACAGACGATATTTGTGAAGCCTTTTCAGCAAATATTCAGTGTAAGCCTTTTCAAGCTTCTTGAATGAAGTGAAAAGATATGCGTTGCTTTCATAATTCTTGTCCATAGAAATAGTATACAATGTAAACTATTCTTTGTCAAAAGAAAATAAAATATTTTCAAAAAACACGGCTTGTGCGATTGACATTACACACATCGTGTATTATAATAGTGATACACAAATGGAGGCCTAATTATGTTGCACACATGTTTTCCTGAAAGACTCAAATCACTTCGTCAAGAAAAGAACATCAAGCAAAGTGACCTTGCAGAGCATCTCAAAGTGACAAAATCAGCCGTATCTGGCTGGGAAGTAGGCAGAAATCAGCCTAATTTTGACATTTTGATTGAGCTGAGCATCTATTTTGAAGTTTCAGTTGACTACCTTATTGGCAGAAGAAACTATTAATATCTGGGGATTTTCTCTCCTTCCCCTTTAAAATTATCCCGTAAATCCATCTTTACGGCAAAATAAAAGCAAAACACGATTAGTGTTTTGCTTTTTATTTTAGTCAACGATTTGTGTTTTCTATACTTCAACAACCTTTCTGCTGTTATTTCAAGATTGTGTCAAGAAATTCACCTGTGGCACTTTCCTTGACCTTTGCCACTTCCTCGGGAGTGCCTGTTGCGACAATGGTGCCACCACCATCTCCACCCTCTGGTCCGAGGTCGATGATATGGTCTGCCATCTTGATGACATCAAGATTATGCTCAATGACAATCACTGTATTGCCACCGTCAGCAAGACGGTTGAGGATCGTGAGCAATCTTGAAACATCGTGAGTGTGGAGCCCTGTTGTTGGCTCGTCAAGGATATAGACGGTTTTGCCTGTGCTACGCTTTGACAATTCTGTTGCAAGCTTCACGCGCTGTGCTTCACCACCAGACAGGGTTGTTGATGATTGACCCAGCTTAATATATCCAAGACCTACATCGTATAGTGTTTGGATTTTTGATTTGATTTTTGGCACATTCTTGAAGAATTCAAGAGCCTCTTCAACCGTCATTTCAAGGACATCGCCAATGGACTTGCCCTTGTATTTAACTTCAAGAGTTTCTCTGTTGTATCTTGCACCCTTGCAGACCTCGCAGGGAATGTAGATATCAGGCAGGAAGTGCATTTCAATTTTGATTATGCCGTCACCAGAGCAATGCTCACATCTGCCACCGGCCACGTTGAATGAAAATCTGCCTGCGCCATATCCTCTTGTTTTTGCGTCAGGGAGTGATGCAAACAGCTCACGGATAGGTCCAAATACTCCGGTGTAGGTTGCAGGATTTGAACGCGGTGTTCTGCCAATAGGGCTTTGGTCAATGCAGATGACCTTGTCAAGATGCTCGATGCCCTCAATTTTGTCATATTCGCCTTCAACAAGGTGGCTCTTCATAAGCCTATTTGACAAGGCAGGATACAATATTTCGTTGACAAGGGATGATTTTCCACTGCCACTGACACCAGTCACTGCTGTAAACACGCCAATGGGGAATTTTGCATTGACGTTTTTAAGGTTGTTTTGCTTTGCGCCCTTGACCTCAATGAATCTATCTCCAATTTCTCTGCGACTTGCTGGCACAGGGATTGACAGCTTGCCTGTAAGATATTGGCCTGTGATGCTTTCCTCGCAAGCCATAATATCCTCAATAGAGCCTTGTGCTACAATTTTGCCACCGTGGACTCCTGCGCCCGGGCCTATATCTACAATATAATCAGCCTCACGGACTGTTTCCTCATCGTGTTCAACAACAATGAGAGTATTGCCCAAATCTCTCAATCCCTTCAAGGAGTTGAGAAGCTTCCTATTATCCCTTTGATGAAGTCCGATGCTTGGCTCGTCAAGAATATACAAAACACCAGTCAGTCCACTGCCAATTTGTGTTGCAAGTCTGATACGTTGGCTTTCACCACCAGACAGTGTTGATGCAGAACGGCTCAATGTGAGATAACCAAGTCCAACATTGATGAGAAAGCTGAGCCTTGCTTGAATTTCCTTGACAATTCGCCTTGCAATCATCTCCTCGGTTGAGGTCATTTGAAGGCTGGCAATAAACTCACTCATCTTCAAAACAGACAGCTCACAAAGCTCGTAAATATTCAAGCCACCAACGGTCACTGCAAGTGCCTCAGGCTTCAATCTTTTGCCATGGCACACAGGACAAGGCACATCAACCATATAGCGTGATATCTCCATCTTGACCATTTCGCTGTCAGTTTCACGATATCTTCTTTCAAGGTTGTTGACAATACCCTCAAAGGTGGTGCGCATCATTCCTGAGAAGCTACGAGAATTCCACTCAATTTCAATAGGAGCACCTTCAGTGCCGTAAAATATCACATTAAGTGCCGATTCGGGCAAATCCTTGATTGGTGTGTCAAGTGAAAAGCCATATGCATCAGCAAGTGCCTTGAACTCATTTCGGGCCATACGTGAGGTGTCAATATACCAGCCGTTTGCCTTGATGCCACCCTCACGCAAGGTCATATTTTCATCTCTGATGAGAAGCTTTGGATCAATCCTTTGAGTGAAGCCCAAGCCTGTGCAATGAGGACAAGCACCGTGGGGATTGTTGAATGAAAACAATCTTGGTGAAAGCTCCTCGAAGCTAAGCTCACAATGTGGACAGGCATACTTTGTTGAGTAAAGCACCTCTTCACCATCAAAGCCTGCAACAACAAGCCCCTCTGCCAGCTTCACTGCATTTTCAATTGCCTCGCTGACACGTCTTTCAACACCATCCTTGATGACAAGTCTGTCAATGATGACACCTATCTCGTGCTTGATGTTTTTGTCGAGGACGATTTCCTCATCAAGTGTGTAGTTGACACCATCAACCCTCACCCTAACATATCCTGCACGCTTGTATTGCTCAAGCTCCTTTTTATATTCACCCTTTCTGCCACGGACAACGGGAGCAATTATAAGTGTTTTTGCCCCTGCTCGTGCGATAATGTTGTCGGTGATTTGATCAACAGTCTGCCTTTCAATCTCTCTGCCACATTTTGGACAGTGAGGCTTGCCAATACGGGCATACATAAGACGAAGATAGTCATAGATTTCCGTCACAGTGCCAACTGTTGAACGAGGATTTTTTGACGTGGTCTTTTGATCAATTGACACAGCAGGTGAAAGTCCCTCAATATAGTCAACATCTGGCTTTTGCATCTGACCAAGAAACATTCTTGCATATGAAGAGAGGCTCTCCATATATTTCCTTTGTCCCTCTGCAAATATTGTGTCAAAGGCAAGAGATGACTTGCCCGAGCCAGACAAGCCTGAAAACACCACCAGCTTATCTCTGGGGATTGTCAGATCAACATTTTGAAGGTTGTTTTCCTTTGCACCTTTTATAAAAATCTCTTTCATACTACTTAAATTTTTTCAGCTGTTTCTTCAGCTCTGCAATCTCATCACGAAGCTTGATTGCCCTCTCAAAATCCAAATCACTTGATGCCACCTTCATAAGTCCCTTTAAGCGTTCAATTTCACTTACAAGGTCTTTAGGCGATAAAATGTCGTCCTTAACCTTCTTTTTGGTGATTTCAAGAGTGTTTTTGAATTGTCTTTCTATTGTCCGTGGAACAATGCCATGCTGACGATTGTACTCATCCTGAATGGCTCGTCTTCTGTTGGTTTCAGTGATGGTTCGATCCATGCTGTCGGTCATGGTGTCTGCATACATTATGACCCTGCTTTCGCTGTTTCTAGCAGCACGACCTATTGTCTGAATGAGAGATTGCTCACTCCTCAAAAAGCCTTCCTTATCTGCGTCAAGTATTGCAACAAGCTTCACCTCTGGAATGTCAAGCCCCTCTCTCAAAAGATTGATGCCGACAAGAACATCAAACTGACCTTCACGAAGGGCACCAACAATCTCAATTCGTTCAAGAGTGTCAATGTCCGAGTGCATATATCTCACCCTGATGCCAACTTCCTTGAGATAGTCTGTGAGGTTTTCTGCCATCTTTTTTGTGAGGGTTGTCACAAGAACCCTGCCACCACTTTTGGTTGCTTTGTTTATCTCTCCAATAAGGTCATCAATTTGCCCCTCAACCTTTCTGACCTCAATCTCTGGGTCAAGGAGTCCTGTGGGGCGTATAATCTGCTCTGCCACATTATCTGCTCTGTCCATTTCGTATTTTGATGGGGTTGCAGACACGCACACCATTTGATTTATTCTACTGTCAAATTCCTCAAAATTCAAGGGGCGATTGTCATAGGCAGCAGGCAGACGGAAGCCATAGTCCACCAGGTTGGTCTTTCTTGCTCTATCTCCGTTATACATACCTCGCACCTGAGGAAGCGTGATGTGACTTTCATCAACAAATACAATGAAATCCTTTGGGAAGAAGTCAAGGAGTGTATATGGTGGCTGACCAATCTCTCTGCCGTCAAAATATCTTGAATAGTTTTCAATGCCGGTGCAATAGCCCATCTCCTTCATCATCTCTACATCGTAATTGACTCTTTCCTCAATACGCTGTGCCTCGATGAGCTTGTTATTTGCCTTGAAAAACTCAATTTGGTGTTGCTTGTCTTGGTGTATTTGCCTGAAAATCTCTTCCTTTTCACCACCTACAACATAGTGGCTGGCTGGGAAGATGTTGGCGTGCTTCAAATCATTGAGCACCTTGCCTGTGACAGCATCAATTTCGCTTATGCGATCAATGGTGTCGCCAAAAAATTCTACACGAATGGCAATCTCACTGTTGCTGGCTGGAAAAATGTCAACAACATCCCCTCTTACACGGAAGGTTGAACGGACAAAATCAAAGTCTGCCCTCTTGTATTGAATGTCAACAAGACGGCGAAGAAGGTCATCTCTGTCAACATCCTCACCTTCACGAAGGGAGATTGCCTGTGAATAATAGTCAAGAGGTGCACCAAGTCCGTAAATACAACTGACTGATGCCACAACAATGACGTCACGCCTTTCACATAAGGCGCTTGTTGCAGAGTGACGGAGCTTGTCTATTTCGTCATTGATTTCAAGCTCCTTTTCAATGTAGGTGTCCGAACGAGGAATGTATGCTTCCGGTTGATAATAGTCATAATAGCTGACAAAAAACTCAACACGATTGTTTGGGAAAAACTCCCTAAATTCGTTGCATAGCTGGGCGGCAAGGGTTTTGTTGTGAGCAATGACAAGAGTGGGTCTATTTAGCCTCTCAATGACATTTGCCATAGTAAAAGTTTTTCCACTTCCCGTCACGCCCAAAAGCACTTGTGTGGAAAAACCGTTTTCAAGTCCCTCAACGAGAGATTCTATTGCCTGTGGCTGATCACCACATGGCTTATATGATGAAACAAGCTGAAAGTCCATAGTGTCGGAATTTCAAAAATCCTTTTGTTATTTTGTGAGAAGATATTGGATGAGATATCTGAGTCCCATTGCAGCAAGACCAGAGCAAACACCACAGCCAAGAGCAAGCAAAAGACGGAATGTGACATTTGAACGGAATGCCCTTTCAACTCTTGCAAACGCAAGTCCCTTTTGCTTCATATTGATGCAGTAAACCAGCTCACCCT
>JAFWBH010000119.1 GCA_017507205.1 Clostridia bacterium | reverse complement strand
CCCTTGCCTGCTGTCGTTTTGTTACACCTCGTCCTTCAAAGCAATCTGAGAGCATATTGCCACCATCCCCCGATTGGCACCTCTATTTTCCTGCACCTCTCCCCCACTCTTCGCATTTTATTTCAATCATCTGCTATGTATACGCGCGCGCGTATGTATGGTATGTGCGTGCACAGGCGCGTTTCAATATTATATATAGGGTTTTTAGGCTTTGCCACAAAATTTTGCAATAAAAAAACTCCAACCGAAGCTGGAGTTTTCTTTGTATTCTGTAAAACGATTAACGCTTTGAGAATTGAGGTGCCTTACGTGCTTTGTGAAGGCCATATTTCTTACGTTCTTTTGCACGAGGATCACGTGTGAGGTAACCTGCTTTCTTGAGTGCGCTTCTGTATGCTTCTGTATCTGCAACACAGAGTGCTCTTGCGATACCGTGACGGATTGCACCTGCTTGACCTGTCATGCCACCGCCATAAACGTTGACCATAACGTCAAACTTTTCTTTTGTTGCTGTGAGAACAAGGGGTTGCTCAACGATCATTCTCATTGTGTCAACGGGGAAATAATCTTCAAATGTTCTCTTGTTGATGATGATATTGCCTTCACCGGGGATAAGGCGAACTCTTGCGATTGCCTTCTTACGTCTGCCGGTTCCGAGATATTGAACTTTCTTTGCTGATGCTTTTTTAGTTGCCATAGTTCACCTCATTACTTGAGCTCAAGCACAGTAGGACATTGTGCTTGATGATTGTGTTCACTGCCTGTATAGACACGGAGCTTCTTGAGCATTGCTGCACCGAGTGTGTTCTTGGGGAGCATGCCCTTGACTGCCTTGTAAACAGCAAATTCAGGTTTTTCTTTCATAAGCTTCTTGTATTGGATTTCCTTGAGTCCTCCAATATAACCTGTGTGATAGCGATAATATTTGTCTTCAAGCTTCTTGCCTGTGAGGACAACGTTTTCGCAGTTGATGATGATGACGTGATCGCCACAGTCAACATGGGGTGTGTATTCGGGCTTGTTTTTGCCTTTGAGGATTGATGCAACTTGTGATGCAAGTCTACCAAGCACCATACCTGATGCGTCGATGACATACCACTTGCTTTCAACTTCGCCGGGTTTAGCCATGTATGTTTTGTTATTGGCCATGATGGACCTCCATAGTATTTTTCTTTTTCTATCTATTTGGATTGCGATTCAAGGGGCTAGTTCTCCTCGCAAAAATCTTCAAAATGCTTGTATATAATATATAATTTACAATTATAAGTCAAGCAAAATGGGCCACTTTTTTCATCAAATTCAATTATTGTCTGAACAGCACCTCTTTTTGTCCCCTCTTTAAAAGGACCTTTCCAGCAGTGCTTCCAACAAAATCAATGGTGATTTCTGCCTTTATCGGTGCATAAGTGTCATCAACTCTGACCACATATCCGTCCTCAACCCTTTCAACCTCAAAGTCTGTGTATCCACCCTCATCAAACATACGATATTTGTTGTTGCCAGGATACACTCGCACCTCAAGCTCGTCAAAGATTTGGCTGTTGCCATTGCGCTTTTTCAGCATAGGGATTATGCCACCTTCCTTTGCAAAAACAGGCATTCTATCAAGGGGGATTTGCATAATATGTGTCCTTCCACCAAGATAAATTTTGCCAGTGAAAAAGTCTGTCCATCTGCCCTCGGGGAGATACACCTTCACATATGCGAAGCCGTCACTCTTGCACCTTTCAACCACGGGCGCAACGAGAAGCTCACTGCCAAAATAATATTGATTTTTGGCCTTGTATGCCTCCTTTGACTTGTCAAGATAATACATTGGCATTACCAACGGCTCACCATCTCTTGATGTGCGAATATTGGCTGTGTATAGATATGGAAGCATTCTGTGACGAAGCCTCATAAAATCTGTGACAATCTTTTCTGCTCTTTCACCATAAAGCCAAGGCTCCTTGCTCATGGCACTATTGCTTGAATGCAATCTGTTGATTGGTGAAAACACACCAAATTGCACCCATCTTGTGTATAGCTCATTGTCCCCTTTGCTGAAAATGTG
>JAFWBH010000118.1 GCA_017507205.1 Clostridia bacterium | reverse complement strand
GGTGTTGCGCAGGTAGAAGCAGAACTCAATGAGGTTGGGCTTTGATCTGTTGCCTCCTACGAGGAGAGCTTCACTGCCCTCTTTGAGCATTTTTTCGACCTCAGCTATGCTGGGTGGGATGGTTTCGGTCTTGTATGTGGGGTCATAGCTGATGTTCCACATATTGTCGGGGCCGTCTACATCCAGATAGGGTGTCCAGCTTTCACCATCAAAGGACAGTGAGATTGATTTGTCTATGGTGTTGGTTGCTGTGATACGCACATTGTTTTCGTCAATGAACAGCAACATAATATACACGGTTGATGTAATAATCAATGAGAAAATCAGGATAATCAACATCGCTTTCTTCAATTTGCGATTGATTTCCTCTCGTTTGACACGCTTGTTGGCAACAATGCTATCTTCCCAAGCCTTTTGGGCTTTTGACTTGTTCTTGGCTGCCTCACGCGCCTCTTTTTTCTCTTCCTTTGTCATGCGATGGGCTTTTGTCTTTTTCGGCTTTTCAGGTTTTGCAGGCTTTGAGGGCTTTTTAGCCTTTTCAGCTTTTTCAGGTGCAAAATCCTCACTGCTCACATCAGCCGTGTCGCTTTCTGGGAGATTAAGATTTTCTCTGATTTCTTCACTCATATATCCTGTGGACATGAATTCTCGCTTCGCTCCGTGAATTGATGCTTTGCATCATGAATTGAAAACAAGTTTTCATGAATTGACACTTGTGTGTCATTGTGGTTAAGAGTTATTTCTTTTACTGCATCGCGTCTTTTGCTGTTTTGATTGACGATATGAGCAGTATGCGTATTTTGTTACACTTGGCAATCAACATTTCATAGTCTTTGGCAGACATTATGCTTGTTGTCTTAAATAAATCAAGCCAATATTCTGTTTCGTAACACTCTTTCAAAGCAATTTGCAGTTTATTGACAAAATCTGCTCTGCTTGCAGCGTAATTGGCTTCGTGGACATTTGCACCAATGCTTGCCCCACTCCTCAAAAGTTGATTTATTAGAACATTATTTTTTGTGTTTTCTTTGATGTCTGCACATATCACGACAACATCAACTGCAAATTGTTTTGAGATTTCAACAAGTTTGTTTTCTTTCATAATTGGTTCCCATGCATTCTTGACCATAATGTCCTATAGGACAGTTCATGCCGATAGGCAATTCATGAAAGCAACGCTTGCAATTCACGCAACTTGTTGCAATTCACGCATCGCTTGCGATGCTTATTTATACTCGTGCCAGGTGCCGTCCTCGGCAAAATAGCCGAAAGGCATCCACTTGCCAATTTTTTCATCAAAGTAGCCGTTGTCTACGGTTTCACCATTTTCGTTGACGTAGGTGTAGTCTATCCATCTGCCTTCATCATCAAAGTAGCCGTCATAGACCTTGCCGTCCTTGTCAACCCATTGGCCTTTTTCGTTGTAGCTTCCTTCCTCGGATGAGTTGAAGGCTTCATAATCCTTCCAATCACCATTTTCGTCAAAGTAGCCATTGTAGACGTAGCCTTCCTCGTCAATCCATTGACCTGCTTCGTTGTAGTGGCCGGTCATTTCCTCTCCACTATCCTTGTCGCCAAAGGTCAAGGTGACACCAAAGCCACCCATTGCTCCGTTCATGCCAAGCTGTTCATCAAGACTGCTGTGACGGCCATATTCGCCTGCCAGCTTGTCCATCTTGCGTGTGTCGGCGATGATATCCTTTTTGGGTTTGGCTGGTTTTTCGGGTTGTTCTATTTTTCCAACAGGGTTGGATGGTTTCTTGGTTGATTTCTTGGGATTGTCTGCCTTCACTGGCTCTGCCACTTCTTCGGTGCGAGCTGGAATGACGGGTGCGCCACCAAATCCACCAAAGCCCATGCCACCTTGTCCGTCAAGTCCGTTGCCGAGCTGTCCGTCAAGGCCATTGTGTCCATATTCGCCAGCAAGCTTGTCCATTTTTCTGGTGTCGGGGACAATCTCCTTGTCCTGCTTCTTTTTGGCTGTCTGTGATGCTTTGGTTGCGAGGGCGCTTTGGACATCACCTTCAAACATGCCGTGGCTTGCCTCTTCCATGAGGCGTCTTTGTCTTGCCTCGGGGTTGGACATATTTTCACGGGGGGCTTTGCCTGCGTTCTCTTGTGCTCTTTGCATTGCTGCACGCTTGGCTTGTTGCTTTTGCTGTTCAAGACGCACTTGATATGGGCTCTTGATGAGCTCGGGGCGAGGTGCCACTGGTGACACCTTTCCGTTGGCTGCGTCTTGCTTTGCCTTGTCCTTGGCAATTTGCACAAGT
>JAFWBH010000117.1 GCA_017507205.1 Clostridia bacterium | reverse complement strand
GCACCCTGAGGCTTCAGAGCAGACAGCATGGGAATGGCTTCTTCTCTTTCGAAGATATAATCTCTGCGTTTCTTAAATTCCACCAACATTTCCGCCACACAGTCCTGAGGACCATTCAGCGCCGCTACGGTAGCCGCCTGAGCGATGGAGTTGGGGTTAGAAGCCATACCTACACTGGGTCTTGAAAAGCTCTTCCCCGGCTCATATATTGACATCGGCATCTTCATTGCAATTGCCATTGCAATCGGCATCTACATCCTCATGAACAAGACAACACTTGGTTATGAGCTTAAAGCCTGTGGTCACAACAAGCACGCAGCAAAATATGCCGGCATGAATGAAAAGCGCAATATTATGCTTTCAATGGCAATCGCTGGTGGCCTTGCAGCAATCGGATCATCACTTTACTATCTCAACGGCAACACCGAGTTCGCATGGGAAACATACCTTTCACTGCCCGACAACGGCTTCAATGGTATCCCGGTCGCACTCCTTGCAAGCAACAACCCCATCGGTGTCATTTTCAGTGGTATCTTCCTCAGATACATTGACAAGGGTGGCTTCAACCTCGGTGTGTTTACATCATTCAACGAATATGTTTCAGACCTCATCGTAGCACTCATCATCTACTTTGCAGGCTTCTCCAAATTCATCAAGGACTTGCTTTCAAGAAGACGCAAGGCAAAAGCAAATGGCGAGGCAACAGACAACAAGGTCGAAATCTTCTTCAAGGATCTCGGTGCAAAAATAAAGGCAGTATTCACCAAGAAATCAAAGGCTTCAGACTCTCCCGAAGAAATCTCAGCAGAGGAATCTGACGAGCAACAAGCAGAAGAACAATCTGACGAGCAGGTGGATGAAATCCCAGAAGAACAAAATGAAGAAAAGGAGGAAGAAATCAAATGACAGCGCTCCTTCAACAAACATTATTCTACGCTATTCCCCTTATGATAGTCGCCCTTGCAGGCGTCTTTGCAGAAAGAAGTGGTATCATCAACATTGCTCTTGATGGTATTATGATCTTTGGCTCATTTGTGGGCGCACTGACAGTGCATTTCATTCAAGAGGCAGGTGGATTGGCAGATCAACCTCAAGCAATGTTTATCATTGCTATGCTGGTTTCAGCAGCATCAGGTGCAATCTTCTCACTGCTCCTCTCCTTCTCTGCAATCAACCTTAAAGCAGACCAGACAATCGGTGGCACAGCACTCAATATGCTTGCTCCTGCAATCACACTGCTCATCGTCAAGCTCTTCACAGGACAAGACAGACTGACAATGAACAAGGACCTCAACTTTGCACTCATCGGTGCTGACGGAAAGGCAGAGTTCATCCCCTATATCTCAACATATATTGTCATCGCACTCTTCATCATCCTTGCAATATTCCTTTACTTCACAAAGCAAGGTCTTCGCCTTCGTGCTTGTGGTGAACACCCTCAAGCAGCAGACAGCGTTGGCATCAATGTCAAAAAGATGAGATATCTCGGCACAACAGTGTCAGGCGCACTTGCAGGCCTTGGTGGCTACATCTACATCGCAACAATTTCAGCAGGCACAGCAGAAGGCACTGTTGCAGGTATGGGCTTCCTTGCTCTTGCAATCATGATCTTCGGCAACTGGAAGCCTGTCGGCATAGCCCTCGGCTCATTGCTCTTTGGTCTGCTCAAATCAATCGGCCCCACCTACGCATCACTCGACATCAATGGTGACGGCATCGCAGCCCTTAAAGACCTTCCCTTGCCCTCATATTTCTACAATATGCTTCCCTTCGTCATCGTTTTGGTTGTCCTTGCATTTACATCAAAGAAATCAAGAGCACCAAAGGCAGAGGGTATCCCCTACGACAAGGGACAAAGATAACAATCAACACATCAAAAAGGACACTCAACGAGTGTCCTTTTTTTTATATCTTTTTTCATTTGTTGTTTTACAAATCAAATGTTTGTTGAAAATGAAATGCCTCGCATTGTGCGAGGCATTTTGTTGTTTTTATTATTGCATTGATTGTTGTTTTTATCGTTGATTTGTTGCTCGATTGTTTTCTCAATCGGTTGATTATATCTTTTAGTTTTGTGAGAGTGCGTTTTTGACAAGAGCCACGATTTCATCAACAGCTGTGTCAAGAGGAGCTGATGTTTTGAGTGATTTGTCTCTTGATGCGATTTCAACAATGCCACCCTTCATATTTCTGGGGCTTACAACCACTCTATAAGGAACGCCAATGAGGTCTGCATCCGAGAACATAACGCCTGCGCTGACGTTGGTTCTGTCATCGTAGATGACCTCAATGCCCTTTGCTGTCAAGGTGTTGTAAAGGTTGTCGGCATATGCCTTGACCTCTGCATCGTCACTGCGCACTGCACAGAGATGCACGTGCCAAGG
>JAFWBH010000011.1 GCA_017507205.1 Clostridia bacterium | reverse complement strand
TTATTTTTCTTTGCCATAATTATCTCCTTGTCCTAGGACGTAGGTTATCTCAAATATCCGTATTTTTCGTAACTGATAAGCTTTGCAATAAGTGAGCATACCAGTCCTACAGCGCCTGTTATCAACAGACCAACTATTTCATTGCCTTGCCAACCATGGATGACATCTTCCATAAAGTCCCATTTTGTAAATCCAGCCTTTTCAAAGCCAATAAGGTGGAATACGAGGACAATGAGGAGTGATGCTACATATATCATTGCGCAGAGAGTGAATCTCTTCACCTTGATTGCTCCACACATACTGATGATTGATTTCACAAAATTGCAAAGAAGAGCTATGATGCCCACTGCAATAATAAAGTCGGGGATGATCATCAGCATATTGACCTTCTGTCCATCTTCCCAAATGGTGCCAAACTCGCTGTCGAATGCCCAATAAATGTTCATGACAGCATTTCTGTCATCTGGCACAAACATAAATTTCAATGTGTCGTTTGCACCAAACTCTTGACAAATGGAAAGTATGAAAGGAAGCAATGTTGCCACTGTTGCAAGCAACATCAGCAAGCCAGCAAAAAAGTTTTTCAGACGTCTGCTTCGTTTCCAGCCCTTGCTTACATCCTTGATTTTTGGTTGAAAATCTTTGGCTGTTGAAGGCTCTGCAAGGCTTTCTTGTGAGCCATCTGCTTCAAGGGAAGGACACAAAACAAAGTCTTGCCTCACAGAAGGCAATTGCTTGACTGAATTGCTGTACAGTGGTACAGGGGCCTTTCTAATGCCCGATTCATCAACCTTGTTTTTTTCGTCTATCATAATATTCCTATCAGTTGTTTGTTGGTCTCACTGCATTGTTATCTGCGGGAGTATATTGCATAAGGGGTTGATCCTGTGTGACATAAGGCACAAATGCTACGGGTTGCACGATAGGGGGCATTTGATATTGTCCGTGAGGTGCTGCTGCGCCGTAGGGATATCCATAAGGATTGCCGTAGGGTGCGCCGTAAGGTGCGCCATAGGGTGCTTGTCCGTAAGGATTGCCATAAGGTTGCTCGGGAGCTTCAACAGGTTGCTCTCTTTCAATCTCGATGGGCTTTGTTTGTGCTTCCTCAAATGCTTCACCTGCAAACTCATCAAATGTAGGTGTGTGAGGTGCGTCAAGATCCACATCCTTTACAGGAAGCTGTTCTGCTCCGTAACGGACAGGGGGGGCTTGCTTGATTTTGCCTTTTGCAAGGAGAAGTGTTGCTCTTGCACGGCTTCTGCCACAATGCAAGCATTGTGTCACTGTAAGAGGATTGATTGCGCCACAGATGGGGCAAACATATGTTTCCTCTTCAATGAGATCCTCGTCAATTTCTGAATAGGGGTTGGCGTAGTAGCCGACAACCTCTTTGAGACCTGATGTGACCTTACGAAGCTTTGCCACGTCCTCTGAGCCCATTTCATTGACCTTCTCTCTGTATGCATCGAGCATTTGAGCTTGCTTTGTAAGCTCATCATTGGTCTTTGCGCGATAATCCTCGATTTCACGCATGCTTCTTTCCTCTTCTTCTTGAAGCTTTGCACGCTTTTCACCGATTTCCTTTTCAACGCCTCTCATTCTCTCTTTGACCATAAGGTCAAGTCCGAGCTTTGCTTTGCGCAATTCCATGATGTCAATCTCATTGTGAGTTTCTTCGTTTCTGGGCAATGGTGCGCCACATGAAACGCAGAATTTTGTGCCGGGCAAGTTCTTTGCTCCGCAGATTTGACATGTAGGCTTTGAAAGGACACCTAGGATATTGCCACATTTTGAGCAATAACGGTTGCCTGCGATATTCTTCGTGCCACAGCATGAACATACGCATTCATAATTTTCGGTGACATCTGCTCCACATGTTGTGCAGTAAGCTTGGCCTGCTTCAACTGTGCTTCCACAAACTTTGCAAGTGAACATATTCTTTACTCCCTTTTTTATTTCACTTTGAAACTATCTTTTAGTCCCACGATGCTATTATATTCTTGTCCCTCTACATCACGCTTAATGAAATAGCCTTGACGGAGGAATTGGAATCTTTCTCCAGCCCTTGCTTCAGCAAGGAACTTTTCTGCTTTGCCGTTCAACACGGTCAATGAATTTCTGTTGACTCTGTCCATATAGTCGCCATCGCCATCATTGATGAGATAGTCAAACATATTCAAACGGACATCAACTGAGTCTGATGCACTCACCCAGTGGATTGTGCCCTTGACCTTGATATTTGCGCCCTCTTCGCCACTCTTGGTGCCTTCAAGAAGCTCAGCGTGGACACAGGTAACATTGCCCTCTGCGTCTTGCTCAACACCTGCATACTTGATGACGTATGCACCCTTCAAGCGCACCATTCCATCTGGTTTAAGACGGAAGAACTTGGGTGGTGGATTGAGAGCAAAGTCTGTTTCCTCTATGTAAAGCTCTCTTGAGAAGTTGCATACATGCTTTTCATCCGTTGAAGGATTGTTTTCAATATAGCAAGGCTCTGTCTTTCCTTCGGGATAGTTGTCGATGACCAGCTTAAGTGGTTTTGTGACAACCATTGCTCTTGTTGCGTTTTCATTGAGGTTCTCTCTCACACAATGCTCGAGGATGGCGATGTCCACCTCGCTGTCTGCCTTGGCTACGCCAATGCGTGAGCAGAAATCTCTGATTGCTTCTGGGGGATATCCTCTTTCTCTTATGCCACTGAGGGTTGAAAGTCGGGGATCATTCCAGCCCCATACAACACCTTCATCCACAAGACGCTTGATGAATCTCTTGCTCATAACTGTGTGAGTGAGATTGAGCCTTGCAAATTCAATCTGACGAGGACGAGGTGCAGGGAAACCACAATTTTCTGTCACCCAGTCATACAAGGGTCTGTGATTTTCAAATTCAAGTGAGCAGAGTGAGTGAGTTATGCCTTCAATGGCGTCCTCAAGGGGATGAGCAAAGTCATACATAGGATAGATGACCCATTTGTCCCCAGTGTGAGGATGCTCTGCGTGGCAAATACGATATATGACAGGGTCACGCATATTGATGTTGGGTGATGCCATGTCAATCTTTGCACGAAGCACCTTTTCTCCGTCTGCAAACTCGCCTGCTCTCATTCTTGCAAACAGCTCAAGGTTTTCTTCAACGCTTCTATTGCGATAAGGGCTTTCTGTGCCGGGCACCTCAAAGCTTCCCCTTGTTGTGCGAATTTCCTCTGCAGTCAGATCGCATACATATGCCTTGCCGTCCTTGATGAGCTTGACAGCGCAATCATACATTTTGTCAAAGTAATCACTTGCGTTGAAAAGGTTGTCCCATTCAAAGCCCAGCCACTTGATGTCTTCTTGGATTGACTCCATATATTCAACATCTTCCTTGACGGGATTTGTGTCGTCAAAACGAAGGTTGCACTTGCCACGATATTTCTCCTTCATGCCGAAGTTGATGCACAGTGCTTTGGCGTGGCCTATATGAAGATAGCCGTTTGGCTCGGGAGGAAATCTTGTGATAATCTCATTGACCTTGCCAGAAGCAAGCTCCTCGTCAATGATTTCCTCTATGAAATTTCTTGATGCTTCGATTTTATCCATTGCAAT
>JAFWBH010000116.1 GCA_017507205.1 Clostridia bacterium | reverse complement strand
CCTACAATCGTTTTGGCAACAACCACATTAAGCGCATTTTTGACATCGCTTGCAACAAAGAGTATCAAGTCCGTAGACACGGCAAATATCGAATAAGGAGAATAGACTATGAAAATACTTGAAGTCAAAGATCTCAGCAAAACATATATCGTAAACAAAAGACAGAACAACGTATTGAAAAACGTAAACTTCGCAGTTGATGAAGGTGAAATGATTGCAGTTATGGGCCCTTCTGGCTCAGGCAAATCCACACTCCTTTACACCGTGTCTGGCATGGATAATATGACAGCTGGCGAGGTGCTGTTCTGTGGCAAGGAGCTGTCAAAGATGAGCGACAAGGAGCTGTCTGCAATACGTCTTGGTGAAATGGGATTTGTTTTTCAACAGATGTATATGCTCAAAAACCTCACAGTCCTTGACAACATCATTCTTCCAGCAATGCAAGCAAAGAGCAAGGATACAAAGCGCAAGGAGATTGTTGAGCATGGCTTGAGTCTTATGAGAAAGCTTGACATTGTTGACATTGCAGACAACGACATCAATGAGGTGTCTGGTGGTCAATTGCAACGTGCTTGCATCTGCCGTAGCATCATCAACAATCCCAAGATTATCTTTGCAGATGAGCCCACTGGTGCGCTCAACAAGCAATCTGCAGACGAGGTTATGGACGAGTTTGTGAAGCTCAACAATGAAGGCACAACCATTATGCTGGTGACTCACGACACAAAAGTCGCGTCAAAATGCTCAAGAATTGTGTATATTGTTGACGGAAACATAAAAGGGGAATACAATTTAGGTAAGTGCGAGGGTGGCGCTTCAATTAGAGATCGTGAGAGAGCACTCAACAGCTGGTTGCTTGAAATGGGTTGGTAATATGAAAGATATTCTTATTGTAGAAGATAGCACTGCGCTTGCAGGCTTGCTTAAAGATTTCCTTGAAAAGGAAAATTATTCAGTTGACATTGCTTCCTCTGGTGAGGAGGCTTTGTCGCTTTTTGATATCCACGGAGCAAGGCTGGTGGTCCTTGACATTATGCTCCCCGGCATAGATGGATTTGCAGTGTGCAGAAGGCTCCGTGAAAGGACAGACGTGCCAATTTTAGTGGTCAGTGCAAGAGTTGGCAAGGAAGACAAGCTGAAAGGGCTCAACCTTGGTGCAGATGACTATATTGAAAAGCCCTACGACATCGACATTATGCTTGCCAAGATTCAAGGCATATTCAAGAGGAAATATTCTCGTGATGAAATTGTATCTGGGGATATCACTGTAAACAAGGCAAGCAGGACTGTCACAAAAAATGGCGAAATCATCGAAATGACAAGCAAGGAGTTTGACCTTCTGACAATATTTGTTGAAAACCCCGGCAAGACTCTCACCAAGGAATATCTCTTTGGCGAAATTTGGGGAGGGTATAGTGACTCAGAGCAACAGACCTTGACAGTGCATATCAGGTGGCTACGCCAAAAGATTGAAGAGGACACTGCCAAGCCTCAAAGAATACAAACCGTATGGGGAGTAGGCTACAAGTATGAAATCGTTCAATAAAATTTTCATCATAGTGCTCAGTGTTGTTTTGGTGATATTTGCCCTTGCAAATGTCATCATTTTGACAAGGGATAAAGATGAGGGCAGGCAATATCTTGTCGAGGTTTCAAGGCTTCAAATTAAGATAGAAAATGGCACATATTCAGATGAGGATTTGAAGGATATGAGATATGTGACAAGAGTAACCTGCGAGGGCGAAAATTTCTACACCCCAGCAAGTGACTATGTGGTCAGAGAAATTGACGGCAGGCTGTATCGCTTTGACTACACTGCCGAGGGTGATGACCTGTTGATTTATCCCATTGTTGTCACCAATGTTGCATTTGCTTTGACCCTTGGCTTGTTTGTTGCAATGATGCTTTACGCAAGAGCAAAAATCATCCTTCCATTTGAAAAGCTGAAGAATGTTCCATATGAGCTTTCAAAGGGAAATCTCACAGCTCCAATTGAGGAAACCAAGAGCAAATATTTTGGTGGATTTGTGTGGGGTGTCAACATTTTGAGAGAGAACATTGAACAGCAAAAGGACAGAGAGCTTCAACTGCAAAAAGACAAGAAAACCCTGTTGCTTGCACTATCT
>JAFWBH010000115.1 GCA_017507205.1 Clostridia bacterium | reverse complement strand
GTTTTCGTGGACGACTGCAAGGTCAACCATGTATGCACCCTCTGCAAGACGCATTGACTTGACGCCCATTGCTGTTCTGCCAACAAGACGGATTGTGTTTTCGTTGAAACGGATGCAGTAGCCCTCTGATGATGCCATGATAAGCTCATCGTTGCCTGTGGTAAGCACTGCTTCAATAAGCTCATCGTCCTCGTTGAACTTGATTGCAATCTTACCATTGCGCTTCACTGATTCAAACTCAGTAAGTGCTGTGCGCTTGATGAGGCCTTGCTTTGTTGCAAGAATAAGGTTGTAGCCTTCCTTTTCCTCGGGAAGTCTGAGGATTGCTTGCACCTTTTCGCCGGGGACAAGCTGGAGAAGGTTGACCATTGCTCTGCCACGTGCAGTCTTTGATGCCTCGGGGATTTCCCAGCCTTTGAGGACAAATGCTTTTCCGAGGTTGGTGAAGAACATCAAATCTTGGTGTGTATGTGCGATGAAGAGCTTTTCAACAAAGTCATCTTCCTTTGCCTTGTGACCAGTGATGCCAACGCCACCACGATGCTGTGAATGATATTCACTGACTGCTTGACGCTTGATATATCCACCGTGTGTCATGCTGACAACGATATCCTCTTGCTCAATAAGGTCGCCGATGTCAAGCTCTGAATAGTCATAGCTGAGCTCTGAAAGTCTGGGAGTTGCAAATCTACCCTTGATTTCAAGCATTTCATCAACGATAATTTGGTCAATTGCCTCTTGTGATGCAAGGATACGATTATATTCTTGAATTTCTGCATGCTTTTGTTCAAGCTCTTCCTTGATTTTCTCCACTTCAAGCCCTGTGAGGCGTTGCAGACGCATTTCAAGGATGGACACAGCTTGGACCTCATCGAGAGCAAAGCGTGCTGTTAAATTGGCAATGGCGCCTTGTCTATCGGGGCTCTTTTTGAGGAGCTCGACCACTTCATCAATGTTGGCAAGTGCCACAGCAAGACCTTCAAGAATGTGTGCTCTTTCTTGTGCTTTTTCAAGGTCAAACTTTGTTCTTCTTGTGATGACATCCTCTTGGTGTGCAATGTAGTTTTCAAGGATTTCCTTGAGGTTGAGGATCTTTGGAACACCGTCAACAAGTGCAAGGAGAATCATTGAGTTGTTGACTTGAAGCTGTGTTTGCTTGAAGAGTGTATTGAGGACGACTTGTGCATTGTAGTCCTTCTTTGTTTCAACGACAATACGCATACCATGACGGTCTGTTTCTTCGCTGATGTCTGAAATGCCTTCAATCTTCTTATCCTTAACTTGATCGGCAATATTTTCAATGAGTCTTGCCTTGTTTACTTGATAAGGAATTTCAGTGATGATGATCTTGCTCTTTCCGTTGGGAAGCTCTTCAATCTCTGTCTTTGCACGAAGGACTGCTGCGCCCTTGCCGGTGCGATATGCTTGCTTGATTGCTGCTCTGCCAAGGATAAGTGCGCCTGTGGGATAGTCAGGAGCAGGAATATATTCCATAAGGTCATCAACAGTAAGCTCGGGGTTTTGGATGAGTGCTACGGTTGCATCAATGACTTCACCAAGGTTGTGAGGAGGGATTGATGTTGCCATACCGACAGCGATACCGTCTGAGCCGTTGACGAGAAGGTTGGGGAATCTTGAAGGAAGGACAACAGGCTGTTCACGAGTGTCGTCAAAGTTGGGATAGAGGTCAACAGTCTTTTTGTCGATATCTCTGATCATTTCAAGAGCAACCTTGCTGAGTCTTGCTTCTGTATAACGATATGCAGCAGCAGGGTCGCCGTCAACTGAGCCGAAGTTTCCGTGTCCGTCAACAAGAGGACATCTGATTGAGAAGTCTTGTGCAAGTCTGACCATTGCATCATAGACAGAGCTGTCGCCGTGAGGGTGATATTTACCAAGCACTTCACCGACAACCATAGCACTCTTTCTGTAAGGCTTGTCAGGTGTAAGACCAAGCTCATTCATTGCAAAGAGAATTCTACGGTGAACAGGCTTCAAGCCGTCACGGACATCGGGGATAGCACGTGACACGTTGACTGCCATTGCATAGCTGATGAATGATTTTTTCAGCTCTTGTTGAACTTCAAGATTGACGATCTTGCTATCATTCAAATGCTCAATATATTCGTTATTCTTTATATCATTATTCTTGATTGCCATAGTTTATACCCCCTTAAATATCCAACTCTTCAACCAATTTTGCGTTTTCTTCGATAAATTGGCGGCGGAGTTCGGGTTGTTCACCCATAAGGATGGTGAAGAGTTCGTCTGCTGCGATTGCGTCTTCCATGGTGACTTTGAGAAGTGTACGTGTTTTGGGATCCATTGTGGTGTCAAAGAGTTGGTCGGGGTTCATTTCACCAAGACCTTTATATCTTTGGAGATCCCAGCCCTTTCTGCCGTTCTCTTCATAGAACTTGTTGAGAGCATCGTCATCGTAGAAATAGTGCTCTTGCTTGCCCTTTGACAGTTTGTAAAGGGGAGGTTGAGCAATATACACGTGGCCGTTTTCAATGAGAGGACGCATAAAGCGGAAGAAGAACGTGAGCATAAGGATACGAATGTGGCTGCCGTCCACGTCCGCGTCGGTCATGCAGATGATTCTGTCGTAGCGGAGTTTGCTTTCGTCGTAGTCGGTGTTGATGCCACAACCAAATGCTGTGATCATTGCCTTGATTTCTTCGTTTTCAAGGACTTTGTGCAGTCTTGCCTTTTCAACGTTCAAAATCTTGCCTCTAAGAGGAAGAATT
>JAFWBH010000114.1 GCA_017507205.1 Clostridia bacterium | reverse complement strand
ACTTGATGGCACAACAGCAACAGGAACACTCGAAGCAACTGATGTCACATCACTCGGCGACTTCAGCTGGATTGCAGCACAAAACAAGACCACAGCAGGTGGTGACCCTGCAGTCTTTGCATTCAAGGTTGTCTACGGCTCAGAGCTTGGCATTGCAGAATGGTATAGCGCAGAAGGTGGCGACAACTTCTATGTTGCAGCAGGCGCATACACAGTCACATTTGACACAGAAACAGGCGCAGTCACAATCACAGCACTTGAAAAATAATTGAAAAAAAGCGAGGAGGGGAAACTCTCCTCGCCTTTTGGCGTAAAAAGCAGAAAACACATTTAAGATAGCAAAAACAAATAGTTAAAATCCCAAAAAGGAGAAAATTATGAAGAAATTCAAAATATTGGCACTGGTTTTGGTGGCATTGATGGTTCTCTCTTTGGCACTTGTGGCATGCAATCCCACCAATGATAACAATGGCGATGGCAATGGCACAGGCAACGGAACAGGTGACGGTGGCGCAAGGACAAAATACACCCTCACTGTTTGGGGCTCACAAGAGGATCAAGCAATGCTCAAGGAAATGTGCGCAGCATATGCAGCAGCCAATCCTCAAAACGAGTATAAATTCTTGTTTGGCGTTCAATCAGAAGCAGACGCAGCAGACAAGGTCCTCAATGACGTCACATCAGGTCCGGACGTATACGCATTTGCATCAGACCAAATCAACAAGCTCTATGCAGGTGGCGCACTTGCACGTATTGGTGGCGAAATTGAAAAGAACGTAAAAGAAATCAACAGTGCAGGCTCTATTGACGCAGCAACACTCACCATCGGTGGACAAGATCAGCTCTATGCATATCCTATGACTGGTGACAACTGCTACTTTGTCTACTATGACAAGAGAGTCTATTCAGATCCTAGCCAGCTTGCAACTCTTGACAGCATGCTTGATGTTGCAGAAAGCGCAGGCAAGAAGGTCCACTTCAAGCTCAACGATGACGGCTGGTATCTCTCAAGCTTCTTCTTTGCAAACCCCAGCCTTGGCTACGAAGTCACTTACAATGACAAGATGGTTCAAACAGGCGTCACATGCAACTACAACAACGCAGACGGCCTCAAGGTCATGCAAGCACTTCGCACATACGTCAACCACAATGCTCTTGTCATCCAAACAGATGACAGCAAGATTATTGCAGGCTTTAAAGCTGACGAAAATGGAAAAACAGAGATCGCGGCAGCAATTTCTGGCACATGGAATGCAGCAACCATCAGGGACGAGGAGCTCCTTGGCGAAAATATGGGCGTTATCAAGCTCCCCAAGGCAACCATCGGTGGACAACAAGTTCAGCTTTCAGGCTATATGGGCTTTAAGCTCATTGGTGTCAACGGCTTCAGCAAGAACAAGGGCGAAGCACACAAGCTTGCACAATGGCTCACCAACGAACAAAATCAACTAAAGAGATTTGAGGTTCGTGGCTTTGGTCCTACAAACAAGGTTGTAGCAGCATCAACAGCAGTCCTCAATGACCCTGTTATCTCAGTGGTTATGGAGCAAGCACAATTCAACCGTGCACAAAAGGGCGTTCCCGGCAACTACTGGACACCTATGGGCGCACTCATTACTCCTTTCATCGCAGAAAAGGAAGCAGGCACACTTCTTGACGTCACAGACGCAACACTTCAAGAATATCTTGATGCATTGGTGGCACAAATTACAGGTGCAGCACAAGCATAAGAACAATCTCTCGGGACTGCCTTACATTGTAGGGCAGTCCCTTAACTACGAAAACACGGAGGCGTAAGATGGAATTTGAAGAACTCAAACTAACCTTACCCCAAAAGATAAAATATAAAATGAAGAGGTTTTTCCGTAAGCTTGGCAGGAATCTCAAAGAGCTTTTCACTCGATTGGGAGTGAGAATTAAAATGTTCTTTGAAAGACTTGGCAAGAGCATCAAAAACGGATTCATTGATCTCGGCAAGGGCATCAAGGGCTTTTTCATTGCATTGTGGGAGAGAATCAAAAGGTATGGACAAAGCTTCTGGTATGGCAATGCTCAAACAAAGATATCCTATCTCTTTATGGGTGTCGGACATATGGGCAGAGGTCAAACAGTCAGAGGCGTTTTCTATTTGCTTATTGAGGTGGCGTTCATACTTTATATGGTTTTCTTTGGAGGAAACTATCTTGCCATGTTCCTTCAAAATATATTCACAGGTGGCAACGTGGGCAGAACAGAAACTCACGTCAGCGATGTGTGGAACGATGAGCTTGGTGAATATCCCATCATTGAAGGGGACAACTCATTCCTTATTGTCTTATACGGCATCTTGTCATTGCTCCTTGTAGGCTTCTTTGCATATTTCTATTTCAAGTCCGTTGCAGAAAGCTTTGAGCTTGAGCAATGCAAGATTATCGGCAGAAAGCCTGATGGCTTCAAAAAGGATGCAGGGCAGTTCCTTGACAACAAGTTCCACCTGACACTTTTGTCAGCACCTATGGTGGGGCTGTTGATGTTCACCGTCATCCCCCTCATCACAATGATTTTCATTGCATTCACCAATTACGACGCCAACCACGAGGTGCCACAGCACCTATTCCAGTGGGTAGGCTTTGAAAACTTTAAAGATCTATTTACAAGTGGCTCATCTCTTGGCAAAACCTTCTGGCGTGTCCTTGGCTGGACTCTCGTTTGGGCAGTCCTTGCAACCTTTACAAGTTATTTCTTTGGTATGCTCCTCGCAATGCTCATCAACAAGAAGGGCATCAAGTTTAAAAAGCTATATAGAACACTCTTTGTCACAACAATAGCAGTGCCTCAATTTGTTTCATTGCTCATTATGTCAAAGATGCTGGACACAGGTGGTGGCACTCTCGGCAGTGGTGGTGGCATCATCACACAGCTCATTGAGCAGATATTTGGTTATCACTTGAAATTTGGTATTGACATACAGACAACACGTATATGCATCGTCCTTGTCAATATGTGGATTGGTGTGCCTTATAGTATGCTGATGTGCTCGGGCATCTTGATGAACATCCCTCAAGACCTCTATGAGTCAGCACGTATTGACGGTGCCTCACCAGCACGTATGTTCTTCAAGATAACCTTGCCCTATATGCTGTTTGTCACAGGTCCATACCTTATCACACAATTCATCGGCAACATCAACAACTTCAACGTCATATTCCTCCTCAGTGGTGGTGGCCCAGGCGATTTGATGTTGTATACAGACGGTGCAAAGGGCACAGACCTTCTTGTCACATGGCTCTATAAGCTGTCCCTCGGCACAGACAGAAACTATAAGCTTGCATCAGTCATCGGCATCCTGGTGTTCATCATTTCAGCAGTGTTCAGTCTTGTTGTCTACAACAAGTCAACAGCAGTAAAAGGGGAGGACAATTTCCAATGAGAAAGAAAGATATCATTCTTGAAGATCAAAAAGAGCTTGAAACCCCTGTTTTGCACGAAAACGATGTTGAAAACGATGTTTTGGATGAACAAAACCCTGTTTCAGTTGAAGAAGCAGAAAATATTGTCACCGAAACAGAGGGTGAAGCTGTGTCAGAGCTTGATATGACACTCCTCACCGACTGGGAAAAATTTGACGCAATGGAGCAGGCTCTTGAAGAGGAGCGCAAGCGTCAAAGACAGGATAGACGAGCAAGACGCAACAGCCCTGCAAGCGTAAAGAAAAAGAAGCACGCAGGCATGAAATTTAGACGCATATTTGGCAATACTGTGGGTCAAATCGTCTTGACAGTATTGTCAATATTGTGGGTCATTCCTTTGTTCTATCTTTTCATTCAATCATTCAGAAAGGAGCCGGGCGCATGGTCACCCACCTTCTTCCCTCAAGAGTGGACACTGGACAATTACAAGCGTCTTTTCCTCGAAACAGAATTTCCAAGATGGTATGGCAATACACTCCTCATTGCAGTGTGTAGCTGTGTCATCACAACACTGTTTGTTCTGGCAGTTGCATATGCATTCAGCCGTATCAAGTTTAAAGCAAGAAAGCCCATTATGAATGTTATGCTCATCCTCGGCATGTTCCCTGGCTTTATGAGTATGACAGCAGTGTATTTCTTGTTGAAGATATTGCTCCCTGGCTATTATCAATCACATCTCAGCTTAATCATTGTGTATTCAGCCGGTGCAGCAATGAGCTATTACGTGGCAAAGGGCTTCTTTGACACAGTGCCAAAATCTCTTGACGAAGCAGCACGCATTGATGGTGCATCCCGTTGCAGAACCTTCTTCCAAGTGATTTTGCCTCTCAGCAAGCCCATCATCATTTATACAATCCTCATTTCATTTGTAGCACCATGGTGCGATTACATCTTCGTGTCCTACATTATGGCAGGCGTTCCAGACATTGGAATGTATACTGTCTCACTGGGTATGTATAAGTGGCTTGAAAGAGAAATGATTCAGCAATACTTCACCATCTTCTGTGCAGCAGCAGTTATTGTGGCAACACCTATCACAGCATTGTTTATGTTCCTTCAAAAATACTATGTGCAGGGTGTCACAGGTGGAGCAGTCAAGGGATAATGAATATGAAAAAGATATTGTCAACACTTCTTGTCCTTTTGGTGTTATGCTCAGCTCTTGTGTGGATGATAGGATGCAATCCAACAGATGATCCTGTTGTTCCACCTTCAACCGATGATGGAAACGGAGATGACAATGTTGAGCTTAACATCATTGATGACAAATATAGAAATTGGTATGAAATATTCGTCCACAGCTTCTATGACACCAACAATGACGGAATTGGAGATCTCAATGGCGTCACAGCCAAGCTTGACTATGTCAAGGAAATGGGCTTCAACGGAATTTGGCTCATGCCAATCCACCCATCACCCACATATCACAAGTATGACGTGACAGACTATTACGACATTGATCCCGATTACGGCACACTTGATGACTTTAAAACCCTCATCACCGAGGCACACAAGCGTGGTATAAGAGTTATCATTGACCTTGTATTCAACCATTCAAGTGATCAGCATCCTTGGTTTAAGGAAGCCTGCAATTATATTCGCACCAATGGCGCACCCGGTGGCAAGTATGGAGATTTCTACAACTTCAGCACCACTGGGGGTGGCAAATATACAGCTGTCAGTGGCACAGCATATTCCTATGAGAGCCAATTTTGGAGTGGTATGCCTGATCTCAACCTCAACAGCGAAAATATGAGGGCAGAGATGGTCAACATTATGGACTACTGGCTCACAGAGTATGACGTAGATGGCTTCCGTCTTGACGCAGTCACCAGCTATTACACAGGCTATGTTGACAAAAATGTAGAGTTCCTGTCTTGGCTCAACACCGAGGCAAAGAAAATCAAGGAAGATGCCTACATTGTTGGTGAGGCTTGGGTTGGTGATGACTACACAATCAACAGATATTATGAAAGTGGTGTAGACAGCTTCTTCCTCTTTACAGGGGCGCAAGCCACAGGCAATATTGCAACCCTTGTCAAGCAATGTGACGGCAACGGACTTGGAGAGTGGCTCGAAAGATTGCAAAGCACCTATGGTGAGGATGCAATCCTTGCTCCCTTCCTTGGCAACCACGACACAATGCGTCCCGGAAGCTTTATGCCCGGTGAGGACAATCTGAAAATGGCAGCCGGCGTCCTTTCTATGATGAATGGTGGCACATTCGTCTATTACGGAGAGGAAATTGGCATGATTTCAAAGGGTGGCAACAATTCTGACCCAGCCAAGCGTATTGCAATGAAATGGCAGGCAAAGAATATCTATTCTGGTTGCTGTTATCTGCCCCCAGAAAATACAGCATGGGATGAGTCATCATATTATTATCCCTCTGTTGAGGAGCAACAGGCTGATGTCAACAGTATACTCAACTACTACAAGCAAGCAATGGAGCTGAGAAATCGCTTCCCAGCAATTGCAAGAGGCAGACTGGAGCATCACCCTGTGGCAGACAATGATTATGTTTGTGTAATCACAAAAACATACCAAAACGAAAAGATAACAATAGTTTTCAATATGGACACATTTGAGCAGTCCGTCAACATCAATCTTGCAAGCATCGGTGGAGATACTTTTGCTGGTGGCCTTTACGCAGTTGGTGGAAAATGCTCTTATGAAAATGGCGTTCTCGAAATGCCACCTCAGTCCATTGCAATCTTTATTTAAGGAGAATCATTATGGCAAGTTTATCATTGAAACACATTTTTAAGGTTTATGACGGCAAGGTCAAGGCAGTCAATGACTTTTGTATGGATATCAAGGACAAGGAGTTCATCGTTTTTGTTGGACCTTCAGGCTGTGGTAAGTCAACCACACTGCGTATGATTGCCGGCCTTGAAGAAATCACAGCAGGTGAGCTTCGCATTGATGACGAAATCGTCAACGATTTTGAGCCTAAGGACAGAAACATTGCAATGGTTTTCCAAAACTACGCACTTTATCCTCATATGAGCGTATATGACAATATGGCATTTGCTCTGCGCATATTGCATCTTCCAAAGGAAGAAATACACGAAAAGGTTATGTGGGCAGCATCAATCCTTGGCATAACTGAATATCTTGAAAGAAAGCCAAAGGCACTTTCAGGTGGACAAAGACAAAGAGTTGCTCTTGGAAGAGCAATTGTCAGAAACCCTAAGGTGTTCCTTCTTGACGAGCCTTTGTCCAACCTTGATGCAAAGCTCCGTGCTGCAATGAGATCGGAGATCTCACGTTTGCATGAAAGACTTGGCACCACCTTCATTTATGTCACTCACGACCAAGTGGAAGCAATGACAATGGGCACTCGTATTGTTGTCATGAAGGACGGCTTTGTGCAACAAATTGACACACCTGTCAATCTTTACAAATATCCTGACAATGTGTTTGTCGCAGGATTTATCGGCACACCTCAAATGAACTTCTTTGAGGGCACAGTGGCCAAGTATGGTGACGATGTATTGTTCAAGCTTGATTGTGGCACAGCCATTGATATGAAATATATCCAAGCAGACAAGATTCCTGTGAGATATATGGACGACAAGCACAAAATCATCTTTGGCATTCGTCCTGATGACGTTCGTGTCAAGAGTGAAGCAAATGTTGATGACGGATCATGGGCATCTGCAAAAGCAGTTGTCAGTGTCGTTGAGGTGCTGGGTGGAGAAACCCTCATTTATGGCAATCTCAATCTTGAAACACCCGATGCAGAAGAGGGTGCAATCATCATCAAAGCAAGCCCTGACACCATTGTGCGCCGTGGCGATGTAATAGACATTGAAATTTCCAGACGTAAATTCCACGTCTTTGACAAGGAAACAGAAAAGAGCATCCGTAAGCGTATTCCCGATGCATCATATGTCAATGCCAGCGTCTTGGACGGCAATCTTGTCATTGAGGGACAAAGCTTTGCTTTGCCAAGTGCAGTCAAGTGTGAAAATGCAGAAAATATTGAGGTGGTCATCCCCATCAGCGCACTTACTCTCGGCAAGGGCGAGGGCAAGGCAAAGGTCCAATGGATTGAAAATGTTGAGGGCAAGAGCTTGTATTTCTTGAAGGTGGGCGATCTTACAATGTTCTCACTTGAAGACGGCGAAGCAACCTTTAAGGTTGGAGATAGTGTTGACTTCGATATCGACTTTACAAAGGTGGGCATTGATGCTCTTGGAGTGGAGCCTCTCAACACCACAAATATCCTTGACGGAACATTCTCAAAGGAGAAGAACAAGAAAGAGAAGTGCTATGATTTCTTTATGAATGTTGGCACTGCCAAGCTTGTGCCAGCAGAAATCACCTGTGAAAAGGTCTTTGCTGTCAAAGGAAGCAAAATTTTCAGAACACCTCTTGAATATATCTTTGATGCAAGCGTAGCCACCGTGTCTGGCCACGTAGAAGGCGCAGAAAACGTCCTTACAGGCATAGTCAATGAAATACTCGATTACGGACACATCAAATACGCAAGGGTGGACGTAGAGGGTCAAAGCATAGTGGTTGAATATGACGGAGCAGAGGGAGATAAGGTTGATGTCAGCATCCCTGCAGAAGCAATCACCATCAAGGACAAAACCATCGACATCATCATCGCATAATTCAACAACAAAGACAGGTCTATGCGTGATGTTCTTAGTGGAGAATTTGAAAATCTACTAAGTGCGAGCATCGCATTTGACCAGACAAACAAAAATATGGGCTAAGCATGAACCCATATACAAGCAGAAAGAGTAAACACGCAAGGCGTAAAAAACCTTATGTGTCTGCTCTTTTCTGTTTGTTTTAGTTTAGAGTTATGAGGCTCGCTATGCTCACCGCTATGAATTTGCTACGCAAAAGTTATGATATGATTGCTTATCAAACCTTAAACTTGGCGAAGCCAATCATAACTATGCGAAGCATATCATCGCTCATAACTTGCCCGAACGGGCAATCATAGTTTAGCGTGAATACTCCGTTAAGAGTATCACGCTAAGCCTCGGTGTTTTTGTTGTGCCGTTTGATTGCCATAGGTGTCGTGTTTTTGATATAATGAGTTGAAAGTTATAAAACAACACTAAAGGAACATACAATGTCAAGATTTAGATATCATGTAAATAGGACAAACAAGGCACACGCGAATGAGATGTCAACGCCTATTGCAATATTCCTTATAATTATGGGCGCGATTTTTGCAGTGTCAGGTGTATTTGTAGGCATACGAGGTGACAATGATGATGACGGCAGGGTATATACCACTGCAATCGTGACACACATTGACAAGGAAACCCATTACGATCACGATGGTTATGAAACCACCTATATCACATACGTTGAATATGTGGTTGATGGGACGGTCTACAATGAACGCCTTGGCTCAAGCTCAATCTCACACAAAAGGGGCAAAGAGATAGAGGTGTATTATTATCCTGATAATCCACGCTTTGTATATGTCAAGGGACGCCATCTTCTGTTTGCAGTGCTGTTTCCAACCGTGGGCGTATTGATTATAGTCTTTGGCGTTGTAGGGCTTGTCAGAAACATAAAAAAAGGCAAAGAGCGTCCTGACAATCAAGAGGACATATCTCCCTCTGACAACAGCCAAAACACAGGCTACGACAGCACTGGCGACTATCCTTTCGTGGACTAATTTCACTCATATTTATTTCAAAACCCAATAGGCCATAAAAAACAAAAACGGACTTTAATCAGTCCGTTTTTTCAATATAAAACATCTATTTTGTAATTTATCTCGCTATATTAAAGCGAAGGAAACGGTGATTTAGCCGTTGAAAAAGCTGTCTAGAATTTCGGTGGCAGAAGACAGGTCTGTAGTGTTCATTACAACGGAATATGATTTGCCGTTATAGTAGAAGAAAGCAACTGTTTTATCCTTGCATGGTTTGATGCTGACAGATGTTTCCCCAATATTATACTTTGACATAATGCCCGTCAGAGCGTGCAAATCCCATTCTTTTTCAAATTCTAATTCGCATGATAAATTTACTAGCATGACAACATCAATGCCGTTGACATGGTAGGACTCTTCAATCAAAACAACCTCATTATATTTGGAATACCAAATGGTTTCAACATGGTTGGATAAGTAAAGTAAATCCAATCCCTCCGATGCGATAGAACCACCCCTTGCCTCGGTCAGCTCTGACATCTCAACATAGTTTGGACCATGCGCTGGCTCTTGTAAAGATAGCCACAAATGGAAAAAACCAATCCCAGCCCCAGCAACAACAACTAGAGAGCATACAACAATGATTGTTATCTTCGCCCATTTCGGCAACGGTT
>JAFWBH010000113.1 GCA_017507205.1 Clostridia bacterium | reverse complement strand
GTTGAGGATATACTCTTCTGGGAACAATTCCTCATATTTGTCAAGAACATCATTGAGTGCGTTGTGAACGATCTCGCAGGCATTGAGGTCTACTCCATCCTTTGACCAAAGGTAGATTGTCAGATTGAACTTGCCATATTCCTTTGAATATTTGATTTCAACCACCTCATAATCAAGGGCAACGACTGTGTCGTTGATGGATTTCTCAATAATTTCTTTGGCTTCAGTGCTTAAAAAAATGTTTTCCATAAGAACTCCTTATAATGAGAAGAGTGAACCTTTCGGCCCACTCTATCTAGTCGTCACTATTTAGCATTGATATAATAACACAACAAAAAACATTTTGCAACTATTTGTAAACAAATAAAACACAATTTTTGTCAAATTATAGTTGAAAAATTACGTTTTAAGTCTTTACAGCCTGCTTGCAATGATTTTCAAAAGCTCAGATGTGGCGTAAACATCTGCAATTGCTCTATGTGCGTTTTTGTGTGAGATGTTAAGATTTTTTGAAAGACTGACCAAATCAAAACGCTTGAATTCAGTCAAATGCTCTCTTGCTAGCAACAGCGTATCGACAAGATCGTTGTCAAATTTATACCCTTCTTGCCTTGCATATTTTTCAAGCAATGGGAAGTCATATCCCGATATGTTGTGACCCACAAGAGTGCAACCCCTTGTAAATTTAAAGAAATCTGGCAAAATTTCTTCAAATTTTGGCGACTCTGCAACCATTTCATTTGTGATTGAAGTAAGCTCGGTGATGAAGTCTGAAATAGGCTCTGAAGGCTTTGCAAAGGATTGGAACACCTCTGTCAAAACTCCGTCTACCATCTTTACTGCTGCAAGCTCTATGGGCTCTGCTGTGTTTATGTATTTGTCAGTTGCTTCAAAGTCAAAAATGACAAAGGTCTTGTTTTGTAGGAATTCAGGCACGATCACCTTCTCTTCAAATAAGCTTTCTTGTGAAACCTTTGCATATGGCTCTGGAAATACGACTGTATAACTTTCTGGACATGTCTTATTTTGCACTCTTTGAATTGAATCAAAGTTGATAGAACACCTAAAAATGCCATCCAAAGCATATGACAATTGACCATTGTATGTGGATACAGATACGTTCCCAAGACAGATGACTTGATCATCATCATTTAAGGATTTAAGTATTTCCACATCGCTTTGGCGTGGGAAGCAAACGCATTCTATGTTGGCTGTTGTATCATTAAGCATACATCTGAACATAGGCTTTGTTTCAGGCTCTTTCGAGCTTGGATCATTTGGATTATACTTTTTATTTTTGTATTCCTTGTGTTGAATTCCACTGATTTTACCACACAAGACAACATTTTCTACTGGTTGCTTAATGTCGCAAATATAGCTGGGCATTTGAGAAACACCAGACACCTTTCCTCTTGCATAAACCTTGTCGCAGCCTATTGTTTCGATGAGTCTGCATGCTGTGCTTGATTTTGTAGCCTGTGGTGGTTTAATATCTTTGATATTAACATTGCTAATATCAACTACATTTTCAATTAATTTTACAGCTATTTCGCCATTGAAATGCTCGTCAAGATACTCCTTGATTTTATAGTCAGAGTTGGAGTTTTTCAAGAGCATATATGTGGGCGTGTCAAAAGAGATTTTGACATCAATTTCCTTGTCCTCTATGGCTATGGCAATATTTTTCTCTGACAAGAATTTAAAGAACATAGGCTCATACTTGTTGAAATATTCATAGATTTTGTGAAGAACATTTGAATTATCGGCATATGTCCGTATATATGTTATAGTAATATTTACGCCGGGGAAAATACCTTCTACAATGGCTTTGACATCAGCAATTTTGCCATCACCAAACATCTCTGCATCAAATGCAGATATGATGAAACGGATTTCCAGCTCATTGGTTTTTCTTTGATAGGTTGCAGAATTGAATTTCAGCTCTGGGTATGCACCGTTTGATTTTTCAATAAATTGTTCAAAGAATTTTGTCATAGTTCCCTTTTAACGCATAAAGTATTATAAAAATCAGCTATTTTTGTAAAACTTCATTTAATAATTTCATAAATTCGTCAATTAATTGACTGCTATCAATAGTTTTGAAAATTTCACCATTCTTGAGCAAGACGGACTTATCCTTTCCACCAGCAATGCCGATGTCACTGCTTTCTCCCTCTCCAATGCCATTAAGGGGACAACCCATAACAGAGATTTTTAAGGGCTTCTCAATTTTTGATGTAAGCTGTTCAACCTTTTCTGCAAGACCTTGAACGTCAATTTCAGTTCTGGCACAGGTAGGACATGAAACAACTTCTACACCTGCTTTACGTAAGCCAAGTGCTTTCAAGATTGTTTTGCCAGCAAGCACTTCTTCAACAACTGGTGCCGACAATGAAACTCTGATTGTGTCGCCTATGCCTTCTTCAAGAAGTGTGCCAATGCCTATTGATGATTTTACAAGACCACTTTTCAGTGTGCCAGCCTCTGTGACACCCAGGTGCAATGGATATTCGCACACCTTTGCAAGCTTGCGATTTGATTCAATCATAGTTTGAACATTTGATGCTTTAATTGCGATAATAAGGTCTGAAAATCCAAACTTTTCAAATATGTTTGCTGTTGAAAGTGCGCTGGAAACAAGAGCATCAGCTTCATGCATATCCTTGAAGTGCTTGTCAAGACTTCCACCGTTTACACCAATACGAACAGGAATGTTGTAGTACTTCAGCATTTCAACAAGGTTTTTAATGCTTTGAGCATCTGTTGACATGTTGCCGGGGTTCATTCGTAGCTTTTTTGCGCCTGCTTTTATTGCAAGCTCTGCAAGCCTGTATGAATAATGAACGTCAGCTATAAGTGGCAGACCACATCTATCTGAAATAATTTTAAAAGCGTCAGCAGATGCCTCATCGGGCACTGCAAGGCGAATTAAATCGCATCCAACCTCTTTAAGCTCATTAATCTGCGTTAAGGAGCCATCTACGTCAACGGTTTTGGTGTTGAGCATAGACTGGATGGTTATTGGTGCATTGCCACCAACAGCAATATTGCCAATGTGGATTTCTTTTGAGTATCGTCTTTTCATTTTAGTTTATATCTTATGTTTTTTTGCGTTTTATCGGTATTCTAACCGTTTACTAGGTGGAAAACGTCAAGGAAAACCACCAAAAGCATTAGAACGACAAGTCCGACAGTGTGGATAATTCCTTCAACTTTTCGTGGCACTGGCTTTCTGAATATCATTTCAATGAATGTAAACACCATTCTAGAGCCGTCTAGCGCAGGAATTGGCAGAAGATTCATCACTGCCAAGTTGGCTGAAATAATTGATATTGTATACATAAAGGCGTGAAAACCTTGTGAGCTCATATCGGCGATTGTCTTTACAACAGTAATTGTGCCGCCAGCGCTTTCAAGCCCAACCTTGCCTGTGATCAAAGCACCCAGCGATGCCAATATTTTGAAAACAATGAAGAATGCATAGCCAAAAGCTCTTGTGAATGCACGGAAGAAATCTAGCTTTTGCCACTTTGTGCCAAAGGATATGCCATATCCAAACTTTTCATTGGAGATTGTTGTTTCATTGCCGGCATCGTCCTTTTGAGTTTCTTGATATGTGTATTCGCCTCTACTGGCAGTGATTTCAATAATTTCACCATCGCGAATAATTTCAAATGTTGCTCTGTCCCCTGCCTTTGTAAAAGCATTTGAAATATCGCTAGGGTCCATAATGTTGACCTGTTTTCCGTTGACAGAAAGTATTACATCTCCCTCTTCAAAGGTTTGTATGTGGGATGAATCGTTAAAATTGTAGGTGTCAACAACCACGGGAAGAATTTGTCCGTAGGCTGTAAATAATATTGTTATAAACAATATTGAGCTTAAAAAATTGAAGAATGCGCCAGAAAACAGAACAATAAGACGTTTCCAAGCCGGTTGATCGTTGAAGAATGGTCCTTTCTTTGGGGTATTCAAATAAGAAAGAACGCCATCATTGCCGTCTTTTGCAACATTTTCTGAAACTAGTGTAGAATCAATGGTTGCACCGGGAGTTGTGCCATCTACTATATATGAGAGAATGCCCTTTTCACCATTGTTTGCAATCACTTGATTGACGTATGGGTCAACGGCATCTGCTCCTTCTTGATCTTCGCCATGAAATGCACAGAAACCACCAATAGGAATAGGCCTGATGGAAAATACTTCCCCATTTTTCTTGTTTTTTCTTTTGAAAATAGCAGGGCCAAAACCAATAGAAAACTCATCAATGCGAAATTTCAGCATTTTGCCAGCAAGATAATGTCCACTTTCGTGGATGATTATCATCAGCATCAATGCAAGAATTGCAACGATGATATATCCGATATATTTGAATACTTCCCCTGCTGTTGCAGACAAAAGATAAATCACTACTATTTTGCTCCTATGGAATAAGTATATTTTCTTGCTTCCGTATCTATGCGTGTGACATCGTCAAGCTTGACATCACCGATTTTTTCAAATTTTGCCAAAACCTTCTCAAGCTTTGTGGGGATATCCGTAAGCTTGATCTTGTATTTGAGAAATTGATCTACAAGCACCTCATCTGCTGCAGATACTGCAATACAAGCGCCATCACCACGTTTTGCCATTTCCTTTGCTATTGCAAGGCATGGGAACTTGTCATAGTCAGGCTCTTCAAAGGTCAATGAGCCAAGCTCTGTAAGCTTCAAGGGTGCAACACTTGCATTATTTTTTTCGGGATAATAAAGTGCTCGTTCAATTGACAAAGCGATATTTGGAGCTGAAAGCAGAGCTTTAATGCTGTTGTCGGAAAACTCCACCATAGAGTGAATGATGCTTTCACGATGGATCACAACATCAATTTTTTCTTGTGGCACCTCAAATAAACGCATTGCTTCAATGATTTCAAGTCCTTTGTTGAAAAGTGTTGCTGAATCTATTGTTATCTTTTTGCCCATTTTCCAAACAGGGTGAGCAAGAGCTTGTTCAGGGGTTATTCTTGGAAATTGCGTCTTGGGAACATCGCGAAGTGCGCCGCCACTTGCTGTGAGGATGAGTTTTTTGATATATTTGTTGTTTTCACCTTCAAGGCAAGCTGCGATTGCTGAATGCTCCGTGTCAAGAGGGATGATTTTTCCACCATATTTCTTTTCTAGTGCCTTTAAGTGCTTACCTGCAGCAACAATTGTTTCTTTGTTTGCTATTGCTAGTATTCCACCACGCTTTAAGACTGCCACTGCTGACCAAAGACCAGCAATACCACTGACTGCAGACACTGTAATATCTGCGGGGATTTCTGCCAATTCCTCAAGTGAACCCAAGCATTTTGTGTTTTTTTCGTCCTCTATTAAATCAAATAGTGAGCTTTGGACCTCGACTGCTCCACCGGGGAAATAATAATGTGTAGGATTAAATTTG
>JAFWBH010000112.1 GCA_017507205.1 Clostridia bacterium | reverse complement strand
GATGTTTTCATGACGTAGGACTGCTTGGAAGCGATATTGGCCACTGAGTTTTTTAAGTGGCGCTTCCATCAGACTTAATGCCGGGAATTTTCCATATGTCTTTTGCAAATCTCTGACAGCAAGATAAATTTCCTTTGCGCTATTTCTGCCGTCATCTCTGTCAATTGAGCTTATCATTATGCGCACAAGCTGTTTGTATGGTGGAAAGCCTGTCACCAGCCTGCGATTATTCTCTGTGCCAAAAAATCCAGCATAATCGTAAGTTTTTGAAAACTTAAAAACATAGTGAGATGGCCAGAACGCTTGAAGAATGACTCTGCCCTTCTTTTCAGCTCTGCCAGCTCTGCCAGCGACCTGCGTCACGAGTTGGAAGGTCCTTTCACTTGCTCGATAGTCAGACATAAACAACGCTGCATCTGCTTCCATGATGCCAACCAAAGTGACATTTGGAAAGTCGTGTCCTTTGGCAATCATCTGGGTGCCGACAAGAATATCAGCCTCACCCTTTGAGAATTGGTCAAGAATTTTGAAGTAAGCGTCCTTGCCCTTTGTAGTGTCATTGTCCATACGCAAGCATCTAACATCGGGGAAAATTGATTTTAGCTCCTCAACAATTTTCTCTGTGCCGACTCTGCCTTCGCTTACGTTTTGCGACCCACACTTCGGGCAGGTGCGCATAGGCGCTTTTGTTGTGCCACAATAATGGCACTTCAAGCTGTTTTCATGTTTGTGATATGTAAGCGAAACGTCACATAGCTCGCATTTGGGAATATATCCACAATCCCTGCATCTCATAAATGAAGCAAAGCCACGTCTATTCAAAAAGAGTATGACCTGCTCTTTTCTTGCGACAGCTTGACCTATTGCATCGATAAGCTCATGAGAAAATGGCGATCTATTGCCACATCTGAACTCATAAGTCATGTCAATGATTTCCATATCAGGAAGCTTGTGGGATGAAATTCGATCTGGCAATGTTATAAGCTGATATTTTCCGTCACAAGCCTTTTGATAGGTGCATATATCTGGAGTGGCAGAGCCAAGAACAAGGACTGCGCCTGCAAGTCTTGCCCTTTCTTCTGCAACCTCTCTTGTATCATATCTGGGGTTGTTTTCGCTTATATAGCTGGTGTCGTGCTCCTCATCAATAAAAATTGCACCCAAATTGTCAAGAGGTGCAAATATTGCACTGCGTGGTCCTATGGCAATTTTGGCATCACCTGTGCGCAAGCGCTTCCACTCGTCATATCTTTCACTGGCATTGAGTCCTGAATGCAACAAAGCAACCTTATCACCGAATCTTGCCCTAAAAATACCAAGCATTTGGGGCGTCAGTGAAATTTCTGGCACAAGCATAATTGAGGTCTTGCCTTGAGCAAGTAACTCTTCAATTACGTGCATATAGATTTCGGTTTTTCCACTGCCTGTCACACCGTGAAGAAGAAATACTCCTTGACCATTGACTATACTGTCAACAGCATCTTGCTGTGCCTTGGTAAGCGTGACACTTTTGTCTTGTCTATTAAGCCCACCCAAAGGTATCCTTCTTTCATGGATATCCGATTCCTTAACAAGCCCTTTCTCCCGAAGTCCATTGACTGCAGAAACACCAAATAAATTGACCATTTGGGCAAGAAAGCCACCAGATTTTTCAGTGAGGTAGGCATATAGCTCCTGCTGTTTCTTTGCCCTTGTGCCTATCTTGCCAATAGCCTCATCGTAAGTGTATTCATCTGATGGTGAGAGATAAATTCTAGTATATTCAGGATTTTTTTCCTCTCGAAGCTTGGTGGGCAAGAACAACCTCAAAACATCAATATGGCGCAGGTTATATTTGCTGCGCATAAAGTTCATTAGATTGAGCTGTTTTTCATCAATTGGGGTGTCTATGTAAGAAGCCTTTTTAAGATTGGGAAATGTAGAGCTATCCTTTTTTCCTATAACAAAACCTAGGAGCCTTTTTTTGCCGAATTCGACAGAAACACGACTGCCAACAGGAATGTCATCACCAATATAATCGAATGTTCTGTCAATCTCGGTGCTGGATATGTCTACAATAACTTCTAAAATCATTTACTTACTGCGCGAAATTGTGTCAAGAATGATATGTGCAAGCTTTTCCTTTGAAACAAGGCCACTATCAATTGAATGTCCATCTTTGGCAATGATTGTTGCAATGTTTGTGTCACCATAAAAACCGGCGCCAGCCTTTGTCACATCGTTGGCAACAACAAAGTCAGCATTTTTCCTTGCAAGCTTGCTTGTTGCATTCTCAATGAGGTTTTCAGTTTCAGCTGAGAAAATCACAAGCATTTTCTCGCCCTTGTTTTCACCAACATATTTTGCTATGTCGGGATTTTTTTCAAGCTCAAGGGTGATCTGCTCTGCTTTAATCTTTTGTGCTGACCTGTTTTTAACTCTGTAATCAGCTGGTGCAGCAGCCATAATGAAAATGTCATTGTCCATATTGGCCTTGACAGCGTCAAGAAGCTCTAAGGTTGTGCTTATTTTGACTTCCTTTGAAAGACACTTTGGCGATTCAACGGTCATTTTGCCTCGGACAAGAGTCACATCTGCTCCACGATCAGCAAGTGCTGTTGCAATTGCACAGCCCATTTTGCCACTGGAATGGTTGGTAATTACACGGACGCCATCAATATCCTCTTCGGTTGCACCGGCTGTTACTAAAACACGCTTATCTTTGAAATCCTGAACGGGCTGAAGAATGTCTTCGACAATCTTGACTATGTCAATTGGCTCTGCCATTTTGCCCTTTCCGACATCACCACAAGCAAGTCTACCCTCAATAGCCTCAACAATTGTCACGCCACGATCCTTTAAAATTTGGATGTTTTTCTGCACGGCATCACTTTCATACATATTTGTATTCATGGCCGGGCAAACAACCTTTGGGGCTTTTGAAGCCATATAAGTGGTTGAAAGCATATCATCTGCAATGCCTTGAGCAAATTTGCCTATGACGTTTGCAGTTGCAGGTGCAATCAAAAACAAATCAGCCTTTTTTGCAAGGGAAACATGCTTAACATCATACTCTGTTTCTCTTTTGAAGGTGCTTGTGACAACAGCATTGCCAGAAAGCGTTTCAAAGGACAATGGCATGACAAACTCGCAAGCATTGTCTGTCATAATGACATCAACGTTTGCGCCCAATTTTTTAAGGCGTGAAACAATATCGCAGGACTTGTAGGCTGCAATACATCCCGTCACGCCGAGAACAACATTTTTCCCGTAAAGCATGGTTTAGTTTTCGTGTGTGATAAGTCTTTCGTTGGCGTAAATTTCCTTGCAAGCGAGAGTGATAGGCTTTTCACCACTCTTTTCAAGAGTGCTACTTTCGCTTGTGAGAAGCTCACGTGTGCGCTTTGCCACTGCACATGTAAGTGCATAACGACATTCTGCGTGTTTGATAAGTTTGTCAATGGGGGGATCGATCATCATAATCTGTTTCTCCTATATGATTCCGTAGACGGAAATTTTTATTCTAGTTTTCTTTGCTTTGATGTGCATTTTTGATGATGTCAAGAATCTTGTCTGCACAATCTGTTGCAACATCATTGATCACAAGGTGATCATAGCCATCCATCCTGGAACGCTCAAAATCTATTTCAGCAAGGCGTCTTGAAAGTGTTTCTGGTGTTTCACTTTTTCTGCCAATAAGTCTTGCTTTCAGTTCATCGATTGATGGTGGGTCAATGAATATTGTAATGCAATCATCTGGGTATATCTTCTTGATGTTTTCTGCACCAACAACATTCAGCTCAAGAAGGATGTCAAGTCCAGCATCAATGCTACGTTCAATCTCGCTTTTCAATGTGCCGTAATGGTATGTGAAGGCGCGAGTGTATTCAACAAAAGCATCTTCCTCAATATATTTGTCAAATTGTTCCTCTGTGATGAAATAATAGTTGACACCATCAACCTCATAGTCTCTGGGCTTTCTGGTCGTGCAAGACACCGAAAATTGCATATCG
>JAFWBH010000111.1 GCA_017507205.1 Clostridia bacterium | reverse complement strand
GGGTGACTCTGCCGATGTTGTTGTTTTCAACACCTGTTGTATACGTGATACAGCAGAAAAGAGAGCACTTGGCAATATTGGTGTCATCAAGGCAGAAAAACGCAAAAATCCAGACATGGTCATTGTTGTGTTTGGCTGTATGCCTGCTCAACCTGGCGTTGCTGACATGATAAAAGAAAAGTATCCTTATGTTGACATAGTTCTGGGCACAAGAAATCTCAATATACTTGAACACGAAATAAGAAAAGTCATTGAGAAGCGTGCAACAAAGCGTAAAAACGACAAGAAATATCGTTGCTTCAATGTCGAGGACCCGGAAGATTTTATTTCACTCAGCGACAACCTTGCTGTCACTCGAACATCTTTCCCAAATGCTTGGGTGAACATTATCTATGGTTGCAACAATTTCTGTTCATATTGTATTGTTCCTTATGTGAGAGGAAGAGAGATTTCAAGAGATATGAATGTAATTCTTGACGAAGTCAAGAGATGTGTTGATGAGGGCTATAAGGAGATAACACTACTTGGTCAAAATGTAAATTCTTATGGCAATGACCTGCATATTGAAGGTGTCAATTTTGCATCTCTTCTTAGAGAAATTGATAAAATAGAAGGCAAATTCAGGGTGCGCTTTATGACATCACACCCAAAGGATTTAAGTCCAGAAGTTGTTGAAGTCATGGCATCTTCAAAAAAGATATGCTCCAACATTCATCTGCCAATTCAAAGTGGCTCATCAAAGGTCCTTCGGGATATGAACAGAAGATATGATCGTGACCATTATTACTCACTCATTGAAATGTTGCGTGAAAAAATGCCAAGCATTGGCATCATCACAGATATAATGGTGGGCTTCCCAACAGAAACAGAGGAAGATTTTGAGGACACTATGGATATGGTGAGAAAGGTGAGATATTCAAATGCTTTTACATTTATTTACTCACCGAGAAAGGGCACGCCTGCTGCCAAAATGGAGCAGATACCATACGAAATCAAAAAAAGAAGAATTGGCGAGCTTATCAAGCTTCAAAACACCATAACAAAGGAGCTGTCTGCTGAGTATATCGGTGGAGTGTATGAGGTTTTGGTTGAGGATATTGCTCCAAAACATAGCAATATGGTGTGTGGTCGCACTGAAAGTGGCAGACTTGTCACTTTTGATGGAACAAAAGAAGATATTGGACAATTTGTCAATGTAAAAATCACCGAATCACGATCTGCATCGCTGTTCGGTCACAAAATATAGGTGAAGCATGGAAATTGATTTCAAAAAACTATCCCCAATGATGCGCAGATACTTCGAGATGAAGGAAGAATATCCAGATTGTCTTTTGTTTTTTAGGCTAGGCGATTTTTATGAAATGTTCTTCAAGGATGCTGAGATTGCATCTGAAATTCTCGATTTAACACTTACCGGCAGAAATTGTGGTCTAGAGGAAAGGGCTCCTATGTGTGGAGTGCCTTTCCATTCTGTTGACGGCTATATTAGAAAGCTTATTGAGGCTGGTCAGCGTGTGGCGATTTGTGAGCAGCTCAGTGACCCTGCCACAACAAAGGGCATGCTTGATCGTGATGTTGTCAGAGTTGTTTCATCGGGCACAGTTATGGAGG
>JAFWBH010000110.1 GCA_017507205.1 Clostridia bacterium | reverse complement strand
CCTTCACAACCTGACCATTGTTGACGCCGTTGATTACCATACGATACAGCTCTGGCACTTCCAATTGAAGATAGTCAACCAAAACAAGAAACAACAAGCCCAAGACCAATGCCCAGCTGTATTTCAGGTAATACTTGTTGATGTGCTTTCCGAAAATCATAAATAACTCCTTGTTATTTAAGATAACACAAAATTGACAAAAAGCAATAAAAACCAACAAGGTTTCAAAAATATTTTTTTGAAAAGGTGACAGCAGGGTGATTGCGCCATAAATCTACCACTTAAAAACGAAAAAACTGCACCTCGTGGAAGTGCAGATTTGAATGAAAATTTCAATGCTTCAAGCAGGCTATTTCTTTTTCAACAGAGCAAAAAATTGAGCTTTAAGCTCTTCTTTTTTGTCATCTTCAAGAGTTTCGCCAAATGCATCAACAAGAGCTTTACCATACAAAAACAGCTGTTTATCACTCATTTCGGTCAATTGGTCTAAATTTCTCGGGTTGTTCATGCGATGTCCAAAATCATATAAAACAAGGAGCATTTTAAGACGCTTTTCTGAAAGGTCGTATTTTTCTTGTAGGGTGTTGAATTTGTTCTTGTCAAAGGCAGTGATGACGGGCTCGCCAGCGATTTCTCCCTCATAAAAAGCTACAAAGTCATCATCAAATTTTTCTTCAAGGCTTATTGCCTCTGCAACAGGCAAGGGGGTGTTTCTTTTTGCAGGCAGGGTGAACAGAAATAAGAACACCACAAGAAAGATGGATATGACCAAGGTGATTGTAAGATTGTTTTTCAGATGTAGATTGCTTTTTGCTTTGTCGGATTTTTTCATACGATTGTAGTTTGTGACCCAGAAAAAAAATTATGCAATTGTATCTTGAATTAAAGGTTGGAAGGTGATATACTATATCACATAGGAGAAGCTTATGGACAAAACAAAACTTGATTTTTTGACTCAAAAGGCACGAAAAATTCGTGACGATGCAATTGAAATCATAGGGCATTTTGGCAGTGGTCACATAGGTGGTGCAATGTCAGTCATTGACGCACTGACAGTCATCTATTACGACAAGGCCAACATCAACCCCTCAGACCCCAAAATACAGGACCGTGACCGTATCATAATGTCAAAGGGACACGCAGGCCCTGCAATGTATGCAGTTCTTGCAGACTTAGGATATTATCCTAAGGAGTGGACAAAAACCCTCAACCAAAACGGCACAAATCTTCCTTCACACTGTGATATGAACAAAACTCCCGGCATTGATATGACAGCTGGCTCACTTGGTCAGGGCATATCCTGTGCAGTGGGTATGGCAATAGGTGCAAGGATGGACAAAAATCCTGCCACAATTTATTGTTTTATCGGTGATGGTGAAGCACAAGAGGGACAGGTTTGGGAGGCATCTATGCTTGCAGGCAATCGTGGCCTTGACAATCTCATTCTTTTCCTTGACAATAACAAGCTCCAGCTTGACGGAAGGACGGATGATATCAACGGACTCACCCCTGCCTCTGACAAGTGGAAAGCATTTGGCTTTTACACACAAGAGGTCAACGGACACGATATTGAAGCAATATCAGACGCAATAGACAATGCCAAGGCACAAAAGGGCAAGGCAAGCATGATCATCCTTGACACAATCAAGGGATATGGGGCAAGCTTTACAGAGGGTCTGCCAAATTGTCATAGTATGGCAGTGCCCGAGGAGCTTTGGAGAAAGGAAACAGGGAGGTATGAATGATGACTGACTTGAAAGAAATGCGTCAGGCATTGGCAGATGCTCTTGTAAAAACTGCCGAAACAGATGAAAGAATAGTGGTCCTTGAAGCAGATCTTATGAGCTGTCACGCAACAAAGGGCTTCAAAAGTGCATATCCTGACAGATTTATCGACGTAGGCATCGCAGAGCAAAACCTCATTGGTGTCAGTGCAGGCCTTGCAACAATGGGCAAAATACCCTTTGCATACTCCTTTGGTCCATTTGCAACAAGACGTTGCTATGACCAGATTTTCATTTCTGTTGCATATGCCAAGCAACCTGTGAAGATAGTAGGCACTGACCCCGGCGTCACTGCAGAGGCAAACGGTGGCACACATATGCCCTTTGAGGATATGTCCCTCATGCGTGCAATTCCAAAAATGGTATGCTTTGAGCCGACGGATGCAACAATGATTGAAACGGCACTCCCACACATCATTGCCCACAATGGCCCTGTGTATATTCGTATGCCAAGAAAGAAGCAAGAAAAGGTCTACGATGAAATCAAAGATTTCAGCCTTGGCAAAGCAATAGAGCTTCGTGACGGCAAGGATGTGACAATCATCGCCAGTGGAATTATGGTGTCAAGAGCAGTTGAGGCATCAGACATCTTGAAGGAAGAGGGCATAAGTGCAAGAGTCCTCAATATGCACACATGGAAGCCTATTGACGAGGATGCAATTGTGAAGGCAGTGAAGGAAACAGGCGCACTTGTCACCTGTGAAAACCATTCAACCAATGGTGGACTTGGCTCTGCTGTTGCAGAGGTGGTTGTTGAAAAATGCCCAGCCCCTGTTGAAATGATTGGCGTGCGCAACTCCTTTGGTGAGGTTGGCAAGCTTCCATACCTTTCTGAAAGATTTGGACTTACCACGCAAGATATTGTTGGGGCAGTTAGACGTGCCATCAACAGAAAATAACCAAAGAAAACAACCAAAATCGGTGGAGAAATCCCACCGATTTTCATTTTTAGGCTTCAAGAAAGAAAAAAATGGTAGGGTTATTGAAATTTTATACTTGACTTATAAATAATCATAGTATATATTATAACATACACTTGGTTTCGGCTGGTTTCGGCAGAAATTGGGTGGTGTAAAACAAATTTTCCTGCAAAGCAGGATCGAGGTTTAAGTATGAAAGAAGTTTATCTCACAAAAGAAGGTCTGCAAGAACTCAAAGAAAAACTTGATTATATGGTCACCGTGCGTCGTATGGAGTGTGCAGAAAATATCAAAAAGGCTCGCGAATTTGGCGACCTCAGCGAAAATGCAGAATATGATGCAGCCAAGCAAGAGCAAGGCTTTGTTGAAGCAGAAATCAAAGAACTCACAGAAAAACTTCAACACGTTGTCATCATTGAAGATGGCGCATCAACTCACGATGTGTCAATCGGCAACACAGTCATCATCCGTGATGTTGAGTTTGACGAAGAGGTTGAATATCGCATCGTTGGAACAACAGAGGCTGACATTATGTCTGGTAAAATCAGCAACGAATCACCCCTTGGCAAAGCCATCATCGGCAAGTAGGCAGGGGATATCGTTCACGTGCCTGCACCCAATGGAGCACTCATTGAATATCAAATTATCGCGATCAAATAATTTTTAGGATTACTATGGACGAAAGAAACAATCAAAATCAAAACGTAGAAATTGACGTCAGTGAAGTAAAGAAGGTCAGAATATCCAAGCTCAATGATTTGGTTGAGAGAGGTGAAAATCCCTTTGAAATCACATCATACAATCGCACTCACACAGCTGGTGCAATCGTCAGCGACTATGAGGGACACGAGGGTTTGACAGTTGCTGTTGCAGGCAGACTTATGTCCAAGCGTATTATGGGCAAAGCAAGCTTTGGCAGTGTTCTTGACAGTGATGGCAGAATTCAAGTGTATTTCAGCCGTGACGACCTTGGCGAAGCAGAATATGCAGATTTCAAAAAGCTGGATATGGGTGACATCATCGGCGTTGAGGGCATTGTG
>JAFWBH010000010.1 GCA_017507205.1 Clostridia bacterium | reverse complement strand
GACTTGAACGGGTGGGTATCGCAGGCACTTGACTTGATTAAGCAGTATTGCCTGCGACAAAAGATGGACACCCATCTTTTGCCACACTGGCGTGATAGCATCATAGATGTGGAGCAAGTCCCTTCGACTGCACCAAAACACCGAGTATATCTCGGTGTTTTTATTTTGAAGGGACTTTGTGCTTTCAGCACCACGCTTCGCGTGTGAACCCATACTCTATGGCTGGCGTTCGTTCCTTTGTGTAAGCACAACCTTTTTGATTTCTGCAAATAAAAAACCTTCACAGCGTGAAGGCTTTTTATTATTGTTGAGTTTGTTTTTTATTTTTGAACATAATTGCTATGTATGTCACCACATGTGCAACGATAGTTGCTATGAGAATTGAGTTCAACACTATCATTGGCGTTTTAAAGAAATAGCTGTTTACTTTGACGTTGTAGACTGCTCGATAAGACACTGCTCCGTTGTTTTGATCTTCATAGCAATAAAAGGTTTTGAAGTGATCTTTATGGTAATACACTTCCCCTTCATTTACACCATTTGAGTTTACCACGTTGCCGTAGGACTTATATTCCAACAATTTTTCTGCCGTCATACTGTCGGCATTGGTTTTTGCCCAGTTGTCGTAATCACTCTCTACATAAGACTTTAAAGACTCAAATGTTGCAGATTCTGAATACATTTCCAGATTTATACTGTTTAGGACAATGAGTGCAACACCAAGCACCAACGAAATTACAACACAAGCTATCAACAATTTTTTGAGCAAAGTATTGTTGATGATCACTGCTTGTTGTTGTTCGTCTGTCAAAGAAATCCAGCCTCGATTACAAAGTCTTTTACGCACCACGAGAGCATATACCACATATAACAACAAAAATGTCAAAACTGGTGTTCCTATGCACAATGTTATTGACGTCAAAAGTCTTGCATTGCCGTGAGTCACACCTGCAAACGTAACAGAAAATGTCGACAATATTACATTAATAAATGTAATAACTATGGCAATATTGACAATTTTGGTATTGTTTTCTCTTGCCTTTTCATCTGAACAGTTGCGACAATTGTTCGCAAGACAAAGCTGACAAATTTCACTGCCTGCATACATCAACATTGCCACCGCAAAGCCAATCCAAGCATATTCTGTATAAAGGCCAATCAAAATTGAAACCGCCAATCCGACTATTGACAAAAAAATTGATATAAAAGTTTTATTTTTGTAATCGTTCAGCTTTTGATCGAGTGTCAATTTCTCCATTTTTTGAGCTGGGACCACTGGCATAGCCACTTCAACCGCAGTTTCTTCCCCTGCAACACTATTACGCTCGCCTCTAAGAAGCTCGTCAACGGTAACGTCAAAGACCTCTGCTATTGTGTGTAACAAAGAAATTTCAGGGGCGCAATCTCCTCGCTCCCATCTGCTTATGGTTTTATCTGAAACAAAAAGCTTTTCACCAAGTTCCTTCTGTGTCATGCCTTTTGACTTCCGTAAAATAGAAATAAATTTTCCAATTGACTTGTCTTCCATAAATTAAGCTCCCGACGTAATCGTGCGTTGATTGGCTTGTGTAAAAACTTGGTGCAGATTTCAAACATAATTGTGTTGCCTGTTTGAAACAAAGCCTATAAAACAGTCAATATTATACTTGAAAAATAGACAAAAATCAAGCATTATGCCAGTATTCACGGCATGTGTTGTTGTTGACGACAAATTATGATTTACTATTGCGATTATTTGTGATAAACTTTGTT
>JAFWBH010000009.1 GCA_017507205.1 Clostridia bacterium | reverse complement strand
TGCTTCGGTCGGTCTATAAGGGGCTTTTCGCATTATGCATCTAAATATCGCAGTTTTTGCAGAGTGCAAGAAAAAGCAAGGTGCAAACATACACCACTAAAACGTAGCGCTATTTAGCGCCTATCATCGTCAGATGCAACCCACAGGATTCTCACATACGACAAGTATGCTACGACCCCTGTGGGTTTTTCTTTCTTGCTATGCATCTAAATATCGCAGTTTTTGCAGAGTGCAGTAGAACACTGCCTGCAAATATCCGTCAATAAAAAATAGCGTTATTTAGCGTCCAGCTTCGGCAAGTCAAAAAGCACCCAACTGGGTGCTTTTTAAACGAATTGAAAGCTTTACTTTCATCAATTCTCGTTTCACTCCATGAATTGATGCATTGCATCATGATTTCTTGCTTTGCTCCATTGTGGCCATGGATTATCCATTGGAATTATCTATAAATATCCGTATGGGAGATGCACGAATCTCCCATAAAACGCAACAGGGTTTTTGCACGTTAAATACAATGCTGTTTGCTTTATATAAAATAAAAGGCAACTTAATGTTGTCTTTTTGATTATATAAAGTGCTGTTTTCTTAATTTACTCAACAAAGCATATTAAATAGGGCAACAAAAAAGGCACTCAAACGAGTGCCTTGATTTTTGTTTGATGAAGATTATTCTTCGGTTGTTTCTTCGGGGGCTTCTGCATCGTCAGTTGAATCTGCGTTGAGCTTTACACCCTTTTTCTTTTTGAGGATCATAGGCACTGCAACGCCCACTGATACTGCAACAGCAACAGCCACTGACACGCCCACTGCGATTGCCACAGTGTTATCCTTTTTGGGCTCTTCCTCTTTGTCGCTCTTTTGGAGATCAGAGAGTGAGTAGCCACGATAATAGACAACGCCATCCTTCACTGCGACATGACCAAAGGTTTGCTCAGAGAGGGTGTTGAGGATTGAGTTTTCTTCATCGAGATATGCTTTGACATCTTCGTTGTCGTTGGTGTAGTCATAGAACTTTGTTCCGATTGTGCCAAGTGTGACATAGAGTGTGCCGTCAACGTTTGCCTCTGCATAGACGTGATCGTGTCCACCAAAGACGATGTCAACCTTATGCTCTGTGAAGAGAGGCACAAGCTGTTCACGCATTGCTGCCACTTCCTTGTCGTTGGCGTGTGAGCCTGTTGAATAGAGTGACTTGTGCATTATGACAAAAATGATGTCCTTGTCTGTTGCTTCAAGATCGCTGACGAGCCAATTGTATTGATCCTCGCCAAGACCATTTGCACCGGTTGCATTGTTTGTGTCAAGGAAGATGAAGTGTGCGCCAGAGTAATCAAATGAGTAGTAGTCCTGCATTGCTTCGCCATAGTTGTTGTGTTCAACACTTTCAGGTTGATTGTAGCTGAAATACTTGCCCATTGCAAAGGTTCCACCCTCGTGATTGCCTGATGCAAAGAACATTGATGTGTTTGCAAAGGTGTCAATCATTGTGTTGAGAGCATATTGCCATTGATAGAAGTTTTTGCCATCGTCAACCATATCGCCAGCGTGGATGATGAAGTCATATCCGTTGACAAGCTCTGAATTGTTGATGGCGTCAAATGCCTTCTTTGTTTCATCATACATTGATTGAATCATGCCTTGTGGGTCAGCAATTGCAAGGAATTCAAAGTCACCACTTGATTTTGCTGTGGTAAATTCAAATGTTTTAAGCTCGCCTGCCTCATCAAAGTGGAAATATTCCTTCACTTCAAGGCCGTCTGTATTGTAATATGCGCCAGCAATAATATATTCATATGTTGTGTTTTCTTCAAGGTTTTCAAAGGTGACGGTGTGTCTATTCCAGAAGAATACACTGTTGTCGTTGATGTTGAATCTATCTGATGCGTTGGTGTAAACTTCCTCGCCCTCATCGTTGGTGTAATAGGTTGCACCATGTGTAAGGGCAGCAATACCGAGGTCAATGAGAGGAATGTATGTAGGAGCTGTGTGGGTTTCAAGGGTGATATCCCCATTCTTCACCACTGCATGAATATTGTTGTATTCGTTGTAATGCTCGCTTCTTTCCTCTTCGTCAAAGATATTCCAATGCTCGCCGACCACTGTTGTCCAGATTTCATCGCCAGCCTTTCTGAAATAAACCTTTGCAAAGATATCCTCTGCTGTGTAGAAGGAAAGCTTGAAGGTGTCCTCGCCACTTGCTGTATCAAAGTGAGCTGTAAGTGAGCCGGGAAGTCTGCCGTTTGCCATGGTTGCAGGATTTTCTTCATCTGTTGCCATCACTGTTGAAACATATGACATCTTCACATCCTCATTGTCAACAGAGAGTGTGGCATATCCGTGATAGGGCACAATTGTCAAGGGCTTTGTGGGGTCATTGACGTCTGCAAGGTCAGCAGTGTCATCTGTTGCGTAGCCGAGAACAACTGATTCTGCAATGCCACCAACACCAACATAGAAGCTGTCAACAAGATAGTCGCCAATGAATTCCTCAAGGAATGCAAGGATATCATTTGTTTCAATTGCAAAGCCAAGCATATCCTCAATCATGGGTGAGAGAATGGGCATTGCGCCATTGATGATGTCAGCAAGGACAAAGTTTGATGCGTCAATTTCGGGGACACCAATGAGTGACACAAGGCCAAGAAGCTCATTGAGGTCATCAACTTCAGTTTCTGTAAGACCACATTCTGCACTTGTAAAGTCAAACTTGTATGTGAGAAGGGTGGGGAGAAGTGCGTTGTCGTCAAGGAGCAGAGGATTGAGAAGCTCGCCAAGGAGTCTTTCAATGATTTCACCAGTGTCTGATTGTGCTTTGAGATCCTTCAATGCTGCCTTAAATTGCTCGCGTTGTGCAGGGTCATAGGGTGAGTTTGCTGTGAAATAGACGCTGTCTGTTGTGCAAACGCCAGATTCGGGGTCTTGAAGATCTGATGTAAACTCATTGCCACTGCATGTTGTTGAGAAGATATAGATTGCAATTTCTGCAAGTGAAAGCTTGCCAAGCTCCTCATCACCAAATTCAATGCCGATGACTGAATCGACAACAGAGTATAGCCATCCAACAAGGCCATCATATGTTTCACCCTTGTGGACATAGTCGCCACAGCCATTGTTGTCTGTGTCAGGATAGAGTCTGTAGAACACTGTGTCAACAAGATAGTATGCCACCTTGAAGAGCATAGGCTTGAAGGGGTTGAGGCTGTAGTTGCCAATGACGGGAAGGTCAAAGGATAATGAAGGTGAGCCTGCACCAAGATAGCCGTTGATGTAGCCATCGATTGTTTCCATAAGTCTTTCTTCTTCAAGGAAGTGACTGAGGACCATAGGAATAAGCTGTGAGTAGATGTGCTTGACGATGTATTCATTGTAGGTCATACTGCTGAGATCGTCGTGCATAAGTGAGTAGACAACATATTCAGGGTTTGCGTCAATAACTGCCTGCCATGCGTCGTGCTTGTCTTGATCTGTTGCGTTGTTGTATGCAGTGATTGCTGTCTGATATGCTTGCTCATTCCAGGGCTTTGCGTTGAAAACGTTGTCAGAGGGTGTTTCCTTCAAGGGATATTCACCAAAGCTGTCCATAAGATAGAGTGATGAGTCTGCCTTTTCAGCAAGTGCGCCGTCAACAGAGAATCTTTCAATTTCAAAAACCCTTATGGGTGAGTCAAGGCTGACAAATGAGCCTGTTTCCATATCATAAACTGTTCTGCCCATTGCGTCTGTATAGATTGCCACGTCAGAGCAGTGTTGGTGACCTGTAAAGCTATAACGGATGCCCAATTCAGCAAAGCGCTTTGCAGTGTATTCCCAGATGTAGACTGTATAGTTTGAAAGCCAATCGTCCTCGATTTCAAAGTGAGGGATGAGGTTTTGGTGGAAGAATGCAACAGCTGTAGGCTCCTTTACGCCGTCTGATGATGAAAGACCTGTGATGTGATCTTCGATGAAGGCAAAGGTTTCATCTGTGAGCATACCACCAGTGATATGTTCAATG
>JAFWBH010000109.1 GCA_017507205.1 Clostridia bacterium | reverse complement strand
GTATGTGTCACAAAGAGGATTGCTTATTGTCCGTCCTGTCACACTGACAGCAGAGGATGACAATTTCAAATACACCCTTCAAGCACCCAGCAACGGACAGTTTGAGCTTGGTGATGAGCTGGTGATTGCAGATGGCAAGGACGGTGGCAAAACTGTCAAGGTCAAGAATGGTGAAAATACTGTTGAATATGACAGGCTCACCCTCGTCATTGAAAGAAAGAGTGCTGACGTGGCATCAATTTTGATTTATATTGATGGACAATGGAAGGAATATAAGTTTGATGAAAACGGTAAGATTACATTGAGCTATTCAACTGTTGGTGATGGAGCAGACAATTTTGCATTTAAGATGATAGCTCCACCTGAACCAGAGGAAGACAAAACAGGCGTCATTGTAGGCGCAGTGATTGCAATGCTTGCAGGCTTGTTCCTTTGCATTGATGTGCCTATCATCAGCAGACATAGCAAAAAGAAGGAAGATGACTCCTTTGACATATGTGATGACGATTCTGTGGATCCTTTGAAGGAAAGCCCTGAGGAGAACACCGAGGACGGCAAGGAAGAAGGCGAGGATTTGGAGAAAGCAGTTGAGGAAAATGATGAAGCGTCTAAAAGGGAAGAGAATGTAGAAGAGCCCGTAGAAAAGGCTGAAAAGCCTCTCACTCTTGAAGAAAAATATGCCTTGCACCCAGAGTTTGTGCCTACACCCTCTGTTGAGGATGCATTCAAGGGCGTTGAAAGTGAGGACAACACTGAGGACGAAAAGGAAATTGATGAGCAGGCAGATGAAGGCAAAATCACCTTTAAGTCAAAGATGCTCAATGCATCTGTTGAAAACAGGGCAATCTACAACGCGCTGAAAAACAATCTCCTTTCATACAAGGGAGTAAAGTCAAGGGTTGTCAATGGTGGCGACTATTTCCGTAGACCAGGCAAGCAAATTGTCAAGATAATCTTCATTGGCAAAACAATCAGACTTGCTCTTGCTCTCAACCCAGATGACTATGACTACAACATTTATCATCAAAAGAATAGAGGCACCATGAAGAAATATTTTGACACACCTATGTTTGTCAAGGTGCAGTCCTTGCTTGGCGTAAGACGAGCAATGAAGCTCATCTCCGACCTTATGGAAAAAGAGGGCTTGAAGCCAAACAAGAAGCATCAATACGATGACCACCTCTACAATCTGACCTACAATAATTCAGAGGAATAATTGAACACAATTTGTATTAAGAGTTGCAAATAACATGGAAAACTGTATTTTGAGAGGCTATTCAATCAAGGTTGACAACGAAGGCATTGTCAGTGACATTGTCTGTGACGGCAGTGACAGCATTGTCCTTGCAGGCTTTTGTGACATTCACACCCACGGGGCGATGGGCTTTGACATATCCTGTTGCACCGAGGAGTCCCTTGACGCCATTTCAAAATATTATTTGGACAATGGCATAACAGCCTTCTCACCAACCTTTGTTGCCACCCCCATTGCCACCTTGGACAAGCAGTTGGACAAGCTGTATTCCCTCAAACAAAAGTATGCAGTTATGCTCCCAGCCCACCTCGAAGGCCCATACATCAGCAAGGCACAAAAGGGGGCACAGCCTGAGGAAAACATTCTTGATGAGTATGTTGAAGAAGAGCACAAATGGTTCTTTGAAAAGCATCGTCATCACATCGGCATTGTCACCATATGCCCATCGGTGAAGGGGGCAGACAAGCTGACAAAGCTCCTTGTATCCCTTGGTATAAAGGTGCAGGCAGGCCACGACAACTCAAACTACAATGATATAATGAAGGCAGTGAGCAATGGCCTTGACGGAGTGACACACCTTGGCTGTGCGTCCTCACAGACAAGACGAGATGAAAGCCTTGAAAAACACCTTGGTTTAACCGAAACGGCACTTTACAACGACAATTTGGCAGTTGAAATCATTGTTGATGGAAAACATCTTGGTGATGACTTTGTGAAAATGGTGCATAGATTCAAGCCGTCAGACAAAATCATTTATGTCAGTGACAGCCTTTCAACAGCTGGTATGCCCAGTGGTGAATATGTCCTTGGAGATGTGCCTGTCGTCAGCGATGGCAAGGTGGCATACCTTAAAGACATGACCACCCTTGCAGGCAGTGTGACCAATCTTTTGAAAGCATTGCACATTGCAATTGAATATGGTGTGTCAGCAGGCAATGCCCTTGAAGCTGTATCTACAAACCCAAGAAGATATATGGGCTTGCCCACAGAAATAAAGGTGGGCGAAAGAGCAGACTTTGTTGTCCTTGACAAAGATTGCAACCTGAAACAAATCACCCTTGGCACAACAACAATATTGAAATAAAAAAAGCACCGAAATGGTGCTTTTATTTTTTGTGTTTATACAACCACGAGGGTGCTTTAAAGGATTTTAAAATGCATTCAGCAATGCACATGACAACACATTGAACAATATAACGGCAGCACAGCCAATTATGTAGAAAATGTAAAGCAATGTGCGTGGAGAATGTGCTCCTGGCGATACAGCCAATTTGCCAGACTTCCACAAATCCTTTGCAGATTCCAAAGGCATACTATGCTTAGTGCAATACAATTTTATGAAATTTCTTTTTGCTATGACACGGGTGCAGATTGTTGATGCAAGCAGGCAAGGTGCAGTGCATGCAGTGCCAATTATTGCAAAAACTGCTTTCAAGGTGCCGTAATCACTTAAATTTGGATTGACAACAAGGGCAAACGCAACAATAGAAAAGGTCATAAAAAACCAAGTGGTTATCCACAGTGGCAAAAGCTTTTTGAATGCATTTACCAATGATGCTTTGCATTGCCTTTTGGCTTCTGCGTTTTCTTCATTCAGCTCTGCAAAATAAGCTTCTTCTTCGTCTAAATATTCTTCGTCTAAGGATTCATTTTCATTGACTATGAAGGTTGCGCCACAATAGTTGCATGTTCCAACGCCATCTTCATCAATAGAAAACTTTGTAGAACTGCATTGTGGGCATACAATAAATTCCACGGTTGAATTGTTGGTTTCTTTTGTTTTCATAGATGTTTACATCCCTTTGAAATTTAAAACTATTATACGATGTAGTAGCTGGCGATTGCGTTTCTGACAAGAGGGAACAGCTCCTTCTTGATGTCCTCTGCGTTAATCTTGCAATCCTCGGTCACCCACCATTTGATCACCTGAATGATTCCACCGGCAAAGAACTCTGCCAGAAGCTCAAGAGGGACCTCTCTCTTTGAGGGCAATCTGCCCACCTTCTTCATGATGTTGTCCTTGATTACGAGGTGAACCTGATTGAAAATGAGGTCGGCATCTGCATTGGTGAGGAGTGTTTTCAGCTTGGAGCTGTTCTCCTTGATGAATGAAAGCGACACGTCAAAGATATCGTTGTAATAGACAAGCATGTCGCTGTCGCCGTGGACACGATCAACCTCGTCATCAAAGTTCATCATCATATCATAGACAATACGTTCAAGCAGTTGATTTTTGTCGTCAAAATGGGTGTAAAAGGTGCCTCTATTGATGAGGGCTTTGTCGCAAATGTCAATGACAGTGATGTTTGAAAAGTGCTTTTCTTCAAGAAGTGAAAAAAATGT
>JAFWBH010000008.1 GCA_017507205.1 Clostridia bacterium | reverse complement strand
TGAGTATACTCCTTGTCACTGTCAATGACCATATGGACAGTGTAATAGCCACCATCGCTGTTATATTCAACTGTGGCTGTTTTTATGGTATTGTAATAGTCCTCTTCTACAAGGTTGTTGCTTTCGTCATATAAATTGGCGTCATCTCCCAATGAGAAGAACACGTGCTGATCTGTCTTTTCATAACCGATGACTCTTCCACCACCATCGGTGTATTGAGGAATGGAATATCCTGTTTCGTCATCATACACCCATTGCATTCCGTTGATGTTCTTTGCTGTTTCATTTTGACCATTAATTTTGCCTTGAAAGCCAGATGCTGTGTAAGGTATGGGACTGATTGATATATTTTTACGCTTTTCCTCAAAGCCCTTGACAGATTTTTCAACTGTGGCGTCTGTCCAATCACAATCTCTGCCATCGCCGACCTCAACAAACTTTGTGGTCTTGTAGAAGTTGCTATTCATCTGACCTGCCTTCACATACCATCTTTGACCTGACTCCGATGCACTGCCCATAAGAGCCTGTATGAAGGGATCAATCTCTGCTGTGCTGTCAACCGTCTGAATTGTCTGACGGAAATGCTCGCCAGTGATGTTGTTGCGCATATCAATGGTGTTGAAAACAAGAGGAAGCTCGCTGTCATCATTGACCTTGCTGAGATTTGTGCCTGTTTCATAATAGGATGCATATGGCACTGTCACCATGGTTTTGTTGCCAATTGCATAAAGACGATACGCAAGTGCCTTCACCTGATCGGCATCTGTTGGTATGTCATAATTGACTGTGCGCTGAGGCATATCTTTTTCATCCTTCAAGGTGAAGCCAGCAATTGCACCTGTGTCGTCCAGGACTATGTCATAGCTTTCAGGCTTCAATTCTGAAAGTATCATGGGATTGTCAATGACGAGGGGCTGGACATTGTTGCATGCTGTCATCAAGAGGGCTGTGGCAAGCACAACAACCAACAGCACAATCGCCATAAATCTGTGTTTTATCATAGGTTTTTCGCTCATAAACTCTCGTTTTGGTCAGCTTGTATTAAATTTTGATGATTATAACTGACTCAAATTATCTTTGTGATAAATATTATACTTCATTTTGTGGCAGGTTGCAAGAATTAAATTTCAGAATTGTCACGCTGTGAAAAAAACGTCAGTTTTTTTGATTTGGGGAAATTTTGTCTTGATTTATTTCAAATATATATGTTATACTCTTTCTATTAATAACTATATACGGCAGGCATGTATGAAAAAGGCAACCTTTAAAACTGCATCAACAGCACTTGCAGTTCTCCTTGCTTTGACACTTGTTTTCACTGCTATTTTTGCAATCAGTGATTCAGTGGCAGAAGCAGACGATACAATGCAAGGCATCTCCATCGGGAAGCATACTGTGGCTCATATCAGTGACGTCCACTACTACCCCTTTGAATATTGCTATCAAGACATCAGCAATCCTGATTATAAAAAGAGTGACTTCTTCTACTCTCAAACCACATCAACAAAGCTGGTCAACGAAAGTGGCAATATCCTCTACAAAAACATTATGCACATGATTGAGCTTGCTGAAGAAGGCAAGATGCCAATGTATCTTATCTCTTCTGGCGACCTTACAAAGCAAGGTGAAAGAGTGGCTCATATTGACGTTGCAAACGCTTTCCGTTATCTTCAAAATAGAATCCGTCAAATTGAAGGCTATGAGGGCTTCCAAGTTCTTGTGACAGTGGGCAACCACGATATTTACAATTGGGAAGCAGAGCTTTATGACAAGACAACAGGCGAAGCATTTACAGCAGAAAGTGTCACGCTTGCACAATTTGCAATGATTTACAATGGTCTTGGATTCCCTTCATTTGATATGGAGCTTCTCAGCCAAATCTACGGCGAGGACTATTTTGAATCATCATTCTCTGAATACATTCCCTCTCCTCTTTCAGATGAGCTTGATTTTACATACATCAATAGCTCATTCCAAGAGCTTTATGAAATGAGCAAGGGGGGCAACGTTGACGCAACTGAGCTTGCTGAGGCATATCTCAGCGTGGGCGATGGTCTTGGTCAGCTTTCATATTCAGCAACAACTCTTGATGAAGCATTTGTCATCTATGCAACAGACACAACAGTTCGTTTTGAGTCAGACGCAGATTTTGTTCCCGTCCAAGTAAGCGAGGTTGGATTCAATATCCTCACAGCCAATGGAACAGAAATGGGTGACAATCAATTCTTCCTTGCAATTGCAGATTCTCTTGACATCAACACTACACCTGCTACACTATCTGAAATTCAAGAGGCATTTGCAAATGGCAATCCTGTATTCCGTGACAGCCACTTCGAACATATCACTGGTGG
>JAFWBH010000108.1 GCA_017507205.1 Clostridia bacterium | reverse complement strand
TTTCTCTTTGTTTGGCATTGCTTTTATGACATGTCTGACGCCTTCGTCATGGCGATAATGCCCTTTTGCTTTTCCTATGCCCATGTCACATTTCAGCACTCCATCTCTGAATGTAAAGTTGTATGCCTCGGGGCTGTGATCTAAGCCAAGCAGACTTTCATCCACTGAATAAACCAATCCCTTGAAGCTTATCTTTTGTTTTGATGACGTGGTTGATATTCTTTTCAAGCACCCCACCTCCTCTCCTTGACAACAATTTCTCTTCCTTTGTTTTTTATGGTGTTGAGGGTGTGGACAAATTTATCATAATATGCTGACGAAATGTCATAGGCTCGAAGTGCAAGGTAATAGCTTGCAAGAGTGCCATCTGCAAGAATGTCTGCAGTGAATCGCACATCGTCAATTTCTCCGTCAATTTCCATCCATTCGGGAGCATATGCATACTCCAAAACACCCTCTCCATTGAAGTCTGTCACTATGGTTGTGGGCATAAGACGAAATCTGTGTCTTGCACCATTCTTGTCAGTGAGCCTTGTTGCGTAGACCAGCTGTTTTGTCAGTCCACTACAATCAACCTTGCCATCAACAACCGTCACCTTCTCACTGGTGATGAGAGGCATATACTCACAAACTGCATCGGTGTATGCAATATTAAACGCCTTCACCAGCCTATCCAGAGTATCCTTTTCCTCATCGGTGAAGGCTTCATTATCAACAAAATCACTTTCACCCATTTTTGCAAGGCAAGCCTTCAAAATTTTTTTCAGTTTCATATTTCCTCCTATAGCCCTGCTTCACACAAGGCTTTTTCAAGGATTTCCTTTTCTTTTTGTTTTTCAAGACGGGCATTCAGCTCATCTATTTCTTGCACAATTTTTTCTCTCCGTTCAATGCGAGTTTTCCTTGCAAAATCTATAGTGCGAGCATCCAGCCTTTGAAAAGGCACCACAAATTGCAGTGCCCTTTCAATGTAAACCTCAAAGCGATGAGCAATTGTGTTTCTGAACAGCTCATATCGCCCATCAATTTCCTTCAGCCTGTCACTTATAGAAAAGAGATCCTTTTCAATTTTGACACGACCTTGCATCATTAGCTCCATCTTGCACTCAAGGTGAGATCGCTATATACAGCCTTGCTGAAGTCATAGAGACCACCATCTGAATACCAGCCGTCAAATGTCTTGCCGGTGAGAGTGGGGTCCTTGGGTTCAACAGCACAGCTGCCGGGATATACAGCCTGAGATGCTACATTTGTGCCACCATTTGAGTTGAATGTGACTGTGCAACGTGCAGGGGCATTTGTTCCGTTGAATGTAATCTTGCCCTGTCCTGCAGGATGATCACAAAGAAGATCTGCGTACTTGACAAGGGTTGCTGTATAAGCAGGCTTGCCGGGGATTTGATGAAGGACTGTTCCACCTTCACCCTCAAGCCAGCGCCAGTCGCAAAGCTGATAAAGCTTGAAGTCGGGTGTGTTCAAAAGATACATTGTTCCGTCTGCAATAAATCTGTCTGCAACCATAGGAATGCCAGCGTATGAAATTGCACTAAAACCACCATCAATGGTCATATAGTCAACATTAACTCTGTTTTCTGTCATATTGTGCACATAACTATTGCGAACGTCGTGTGAGCACATGATGATGTCAATTGCACTGCCTGCGTTGATTTCAATGGCGTCAATTGCTCTTTGAATTGCCTCTGGTGTCACGCCACCCTCTTCTGTTGCAAGATAGGGTTGAAGGAAGGTGTAATCACATTTGTCAAGGCCGTAAAGCATATCACTTTCAAAGATTGCGTCAATGCCTGTGATTTCATTGCCGTATGAGCCTTGAATGACAACGTTGCACTTTGCACCCACTTCATCATCTGTTGACTTGTCAATGACAATAGCCTTGTTTTTTCTGTCAACCGAGATGATTCTTGAGCCTCTAAGCTCCTCGTGCAATTTACCTGTGCGTTCACGGAAGTCAACAATCATACCTTCCATAAAGGGTCGGATGTTTGCCACATTGAATGTGTTGCCGGTTGTTGCCTCTGTCACCTGTGAAAGACGACCTGTGCCATCACCAAATAGCATTCTGCCAAAGTTGTATTTGCTTGCATGGAGCAAGCCTTCCATTTCGGCATTGAGAAGGTTGACAAATGCGCCAACTGAATTTTGTGATGCTCTGATTGCCTTGTCGCTGATTTCAATTTGACCATAAAGGTTTTTCAGTGTAAGGACAAATTCTGCATATTGGTTGCCACCCACTGCAGGAAGAGGGTCAGTTTCAGAGCCACTGCTGATACCACCATTAATGCCGTAGGGTGCAAGCTTTTTGATTTCCTTGCCGTATACGTCTGTTGATGTATGCTCAATCTTTGCAAGGAAAGGGTTGATGCCAACGTTGAGCTGGTTGGCGAGGACGCCCAAATAATATGTTTTAAGGGCATTGTTTGCGTTTGTAAGTGTAATCATATTTTTCTCCTGTTATCTGTTATTTTGTTGAAACAGCCTGCCTGCATCGGCAATGGTCTTGGGCTTGTTTCGTGGAGCAACCGTATTCTGCCCTGCTTTCGATATAAGCACAGGGGGCTTGCCGTCACGAAGGTCCTTCATATACCCGTCAATCACAGCTTTCTTGACAAAGTCAGAGCTGAGAATATGCTCTCTCAAAAATTCCTCATCGGTGGCAAGCTCTTTGGGACTGCGATATTTTTCCATGAGCACCTTGTTGAGTGCAGCTTCAAGACAGTCCTTTCTGGCACGCAGACTGCTGTCACTGCTGATGACCTCTGCCATTTCCCTTGCAAAAGCCTTGGCACTGGGGGATTCAACAAAAAACTTGTCCACTTTTGCCTTCCATTGCTCTGGGGTTTCGGTCCTTGACTCACTCATCTCCTTTTCAAACTGAGCAAGTCTTTGACAGCGCTTTGTAAACTCCTTTTCAAGAGAGCTGTATGCCTTTTCAAGCTCTTCAACCGATTTGAATTTTGATGTTGGCTTGTCTGCTTCTTCTATTTTTTGGCTTTCGCCAGCTTCTATATTGTTTTCATTGAAGATTTCTTCTTCAATCACCTTTTCAGCAACATCTGTTGCTGTAATTTTGGATGCTGCACCCTCATCAAAGGTGCTTGCAGTATTTTCTTCTGTATTTTCTGTGGCAGTCTTGTCAGCAATGACTTCTTCATCCCTCACAATTTCCTCTGCCACTTCTTCTATTGCTTCTTCAAAGAGACCATTAAGCTCCTTTTTCAAATCCTCGAGTTTTATGCTTCTCATAATTCCTCCATTTTTCTTTCAAGCTCACTGACATCTGCATCAAGGGTGCTAAACTCCCTGTGTGCAGTGATGTGTCTGAGCACTCTTTCGTAAAATTCAGGGCTGTTGCCACAGCGCTGAGAAATTGCCAGCTTTGTATGCTCAACAATATGAGTCTTGTGATCATCCACAACATCGGGGGTGACAGCCTCATTTTCAAGGAGCAGGTTTTCTCTCATTGCCTTGCTGATGTGTGCCTCATCAAGATCTCTGCCATTTTCCCAATTGCCAAAGCCCAAAATTTCAAAGAGCTTGCCTCTTGTTCTGTTGGACATAACACCACTTTCATCTGTAAACAAACCAAGCTTCAAAAGGTCATAGACCATTGCTCGTCTTGTTGAGATGTTGTCCTCAATTTCGTTGACGGTGTCAAAAACGATATCCTCGCTGTTCAATGCACTTGCCTTAAATTCAGTGATTTCAATCTCGCCATTGTCCCCTGCAACACGCATTATTCTTTCTGTCTTGGCATACTGCTTGTAAAGACGAATGATATGCTTGCCAATCTTTCTGACAGCCTCACGAATGCTGTCTGCTGTGAGGGATATTCTTGTGTCGTCTTGTTCAAGGAGCAGTGAGATTGCAGTGCCTGATGATACGTTGGCTGGCACCTGTGAATAGGTGGTCACCTCACTGACACCACTTATCATGACAAACTCATTTAAGAGCTTTTCCTCTTCACGACTAAACTCACTTGGCACCTGTCCTGCATTCATCATCATGGGAGGTGTTGAGCCTTGTCTATAAATCAGCACCTTTCCTGGTGACAAGCCCTCTTCTTCAAGATTGTCTGTATCCACCGATCCGTCCTCAACAGCCAGTACACCCATCGCAATTCGGTTCATAAACTCGTGTTTGCGATTTTTGACCGTATTGTAGGCACGCTGGACAGGGATGATTCTTTCAACCACAGAGCTTCCAAAAAAACTGCCCAAATTGTCAAGACAATGTTGCTTGGCAAAGGGGTAAGTGCGCGTCTTTTCCTCACCATTTACAAAGGGCAAATCACCGTCAAAAACAAGAGCATCGCCTGCAATGATAATGAGTCTACCGTTGGGATATTCCGATGTGGGCTTTGAGTATTTTTCAATGACAAGCACACTGTTGTCCTTCTTTTCACTGACAAATCTTGGCACTGTGGCAGTGTAGCCAAAGCCACCGGCTGAATCTGTGTTGTCAAAGGTGAACACACCAATTTCACTGCCGTCAACATCTATGCCCCACAGGGTCTTTACATCGTCAACCGTCATCACCTTTGCGTGCATAATCGAGGGTTGCTTTTCAATTTCAGCCACTGCCAAATCCTCAGGGAAAATCTCAAAGGGTGAGCATACACTGATTGCAACATCTCCTTCCTTCAAGGTGGCATCGGCATCAAGAGCCTTGCCCTTTTCTCCGTCCCATACAATCTTGTAAAAGGCAGAGCCTGTGATTTCACTCCACGTGTTCGCACTTGACATAAGTCCACTGAAATTGTTTTCTTCCTCAACAGCGTTGAGAAGCTTTGTTGCAAGCTTTGCACTGGATATATCCCCGTCATCATTTGTTTGAGGTCTGACAGTTGCCTTTGCCTTGACCTTGGCAAGCTTAGACAATCTTGTTTCAAGAATGGGTGCAATATGGTTGTATACCTCTCTGCTTTGCCAAAAATATTGCTTGCCTCTCTCCTCAATGTCGCCACGAGGTGAAATCTCTGCATATTGGTTGCCAATGACAAAGTTCATATTGAGTCTCCAATTCAGTTCAAGAGGGCGTCTTGCCTCTTGCCTTTCCTTGAAATCCTTTATGACACTTGTCACCAGTTCATTTTGTTTGTCTTTCATTTGTTTTTTTCACTCCCTTAAAAAAATTCTTCAATCTGTTTTTAAACCTTTTAAAAATCTCTTTTGTTTTTCTGTCTTTCTTTTCAAAAACCTCTGTCGTTTTTTCTGTGTTGCTTTCTTGTGGCTTTTCCTCATCAATCAAAATTGATGACAAGGGTCTATACTGCCTTTCATTTTTCAGCATCATATTTGGCACTGCTCTCGGGACAAAATGCTCCCCGAGATTTTTATACAACACCACTCCACATTTTCTGCATATGGTGACGTTGAGCCCATCAACATAAAGCTCTGCACCCTCACCACAAAAAACACACTTTGCTTTGCCCTGAAGCTTGTAAACTTTCATTTCTTCTTTCCTTTGGGTTTTGAAAAGGTTGCCAATTCATTCAGCAACCTTTCCTTTTCTTTTTGTATTTCTTCATCACTCATTTCTTCAACAGACGGCTCGCCAACAAGGTCAAGATATGCCTTCAACGCCCCTGAATCCGGAGGACAATATTTGGTGGTGATCTTCTTTTTATTGAGCACTGCTTGCCCACACTCGTCAACCACATATTCCTCGGTTATTTCATCATAGGTGTATCCAGTCGCCTTTTTGAGTAATGCCTTGATCAATTCTTCATCCATTGGTTTCTCCTATTGTATCTGATAAGCTTCTCCTTGTCCGTTTCAATGACCGTAGGGCTGGGCTTCGGCTTCAAGGCAGGGTCAGGAAGGCTCATGACAAAATATCTCAGATCATCCATGGCATGATCATCAACTTTCTTTGGTCTGTCATCCCTTCCCCACCAATATGACTTTAATTCGCTTATCATATTGACGCAATTTTTAAAGATGTAAATCCTCGGTGGTTTTTGACAAAACAGGGACTTTATCCGTTGTATCCCGGTGTATAAATCCTTGTTTACGGAAGTATTCACCAAAATCCCTTTTACATAAAAAAGCTCTGCGACACTTTTTTCACCAGCCAAGGTCCGTTGATTTGACGCACTGTCAATGAGAGCGTGAAGCCTGCCCTTGCCATCTCTTTTCCACCCCAGTCTATCGGCAAGCTGAAATATTTTTTCAACGTGGTGATCAATGGTCTTGCCAGCCTCATAATGCTCACCAACAACGTATATGTTGCCGTCATAGTCAACTGCATAAAAGTGACAGCTTGTTGGGTTTCTAAGCCCCGGGTCTATGGAGATATTGCTCTGCCAATCTGTTGGCACCGTAAATGGCTCAATTACGTGAATGTCTGGATTGAACTCAGGATAAACAAGCCCCTCGCCCACTGTAAATTTTCCAAAGCGTCTGCTTTCCTGCTCGCTTTCAGAGGTCACTGACAGCATGGCTTCAATTTCATTTTGGTCAAGATAGGGGTTGTCCTTCCACTCCATATGGATTGTCCAAACCTCAGGGTTGTTCCTCACATTCAGCTCAATTTCGTCATACACCCAAGTGAGCCCCTTCAACGGTGTCATTGTGCCAAATATCATTCCACACCTGTCAAAGACACGCATTCTGCATTCGGCATATATATCCTCAGGTGGCTCCTCATCAAACCAAACAAAGTCAAGGCTTGCCCCTTGGAATTTTTCTCTGCCTTGATCGCAAGATTTGAACCCTATTTTTGACAACCCTCCAAGAGCGTTTCGGACAACGATGTGGTCAATGACTCCATATTCTGGCGCGCCTTTTTTGCCACTGACCATAACGATTTCCTCAATAAATCTTGGTGCAAGATATTTCAATACCTTTGCCTGCGCAACATCTCGTTGCACCTCTCTTGTAAGACTCACCACCCAGCCACTGACCGAGGGGCGATTTTCTTTGTAGGGGTGTATTCCTCTTGCAAGCCACACTGTTTCAACAGCACCACATTCGGTTTTGCCACTTCTGTTGCCACCAAACACCCACCTGTTGCGTTTGTTGGATTTGTGAAATGCCAGTTGCTTTAGATGCACCTTGTCCTTGTTGTATTGATTCAGCTCATCACATAGACGAACCTTCTGTTCTTTTTCAAGCTTGAGGATTTTTTTGATGATTTCGTTTTCCATACCTTGACCATACTCCATGAAATAGGCAAAATGCAAAGCTTACTGCCAAAAATTTTTAATTTTGACAGCTTAACTACGTTAATTTTTTTTGCTTGACGGCTTACTTTTAGGTCAATATGCCTTGAAAAGTGGCTTTGAAGGAAAGCAGATGGGGAAATTTTTAAAAATTTTTGGACTAAACTCTTTATTTTTGTCTATATATATAGTAAAATATTATGGCTATGAAAAAATTTCTTACCTTCTTAACAATCGCATTTGTCCTTACACTCACATTTTCAATGTGGGGCTTTTCAGCTGGACAAAATGTGGCTGAGGCTGATGAAGCAACCTCTTACATCCACATCGAGCCATCTGACGAGAGCCTGAAAAACAATGAATTTGCTGGAGTGTCAAGTGTTGAAGTCAAGGACAAAACCACTGGGGAGCTTCTCTTTTATCTCATTGAAAGCTACTATTACCCCGTCCTTGCACAGCCTCTCCTCAACACCTATTATGAGTTGAATATTGATGGTGTTGAAGGGTTGGTGGAGATTGCAAGTCTTTCAGAATCACCCAAGGGCTACGATGGCGTTTCATTTGACAACGCACTTCCTTCAAGCATTCTTTTGAAGGAGGGCGTCACCATTTCAGTCAAGGGGCACACAGTTGACACTCGTGACGGCTGGACAGTGAAGCTTGTTGGCGTCAATGGCGACAGCTTCTTTGTCGTTGCATCAAAGGACGATGTTGTTGTCAGTGGACTTGCTCTCAAGGAAAACTTTACAACCTCAAACATTCAATATCACGCAAATGCCCTTGCAAAGCGTGAAGGTATGCTCAATCAAACACCTGATGGCGAGGTTGAGAGTGACAATGGCACTGACAAGTCAGTGGTGCTTCGCATAGTGCTTATCATTGGCATTGCTGTGCCTGCAATCATCATTGCAATTATGATCTTCAAGCCAGGCAGAGCCAGCTCAAAGACCAACTACGATCGCCACGCAATGCGCACACGTAGAGAGGAAGAAATTGACTACGATCGTGATCGTAGTTATGACCGTGAAAGAGATTACTCTCGCCGTCAACCATACAGTGACAGAGATTATCGTGACGACAGACGTGATGACAGAGATTATCGTGATGGCCGTGACGACAGGCGCTATGACGATAGATATGACGATAGACGCTATGATGACAGACGTGATGATCGTCGCTATGACGACAGATATGACGACAGAAACGGAAGGCGATAATTTTGAAAACACTTTACATCGGATCAGATATACACGGAGGCTTTACCTCAATAAATAAATTTTGGAATATTGTTGACAAGGACAACAACAAAAAAAGAGTGATTCTTCTTGGCGACACCTACAACCACGGTCCTAGAAACCCCTTCCCTGAAGACTATGCTCCTATGAGGGTTGAATGTCTTTTGGAAGGAAAAATGGGTGAATTTGATGTGATCAAGGGCAACTGCGACAGCGAGGTTGACCAAATGATTTCGCCCTTTAAGATCAGAAATGATTTTTCATTGAAGGACGGAGATAGACGCATATTTTTCACTCACGGACACAAGGTCAATCCAGATTTGCCTTTAAAAAAGGCAACTGCTGGTGATGTGGTGTTCTACGGACACTTCCATGTGCCTTGCCACAAAATTGTAGCTGGTGTCCACTACGTCTGTGTTGGCTCTATGGCAATGCCAAAGTATGACTCACAGCCAACATATGCAATTTACCAGAATTCAACAATCGTCATCAACTCACTTGATGGTGAAAAAATACTAGAAATAAAGCTTTGATATTATGAAGAAAAACATCAGACTACGCACTCCATTTGAGGTGGGCGACATCCCTCTCAGTGAATATCCTCGTCCTCAATTTCAACGCGACAGCTATATCACTCTCAACGGGAAGTGGCAATATGCCATTTATCGTAACAGTGAAATATTTGACGGATATCAAGGTGAAATCCTTGTGCCATTCTCTCCTGAATCATTGCTTTCAGGCCTTGCAGAAGGCACTCTTGTCACCCCAAATGACGTGCTATACTATCATCGCACCTTCACAATTCCCAGCGATTTCATCAAGGCAAAAACCTTCATACATTTTGGCGCAGTTGACTACGCCTGCAAGGTGACAATCAATGGCGTTGTAATCGGCGAGCATTTTGGTGGCTACACCCCCTTCTCCTTTGATATATCCGAGGTGATTATGAGTGGTGAAAACACCATTGATGTGGTGGTCACTGACCCTAGCGACACCTCATATCACTCCCGTGGCAAGCAAGCTCTCAAAAACGGAAAAATCTGGTATACTCCTCAATCTGGCATTTGGCAAAGTGTCTGGCTTGAAAGTGTGCCTCAAACATATCTTAAGGACTTGACAATCACCCCCGACATTGACAATGACTGCGTATTTGTCCGTCTTGACAAGCCTCAAGGCGCTCTTGCAGAAATCATTGTGGCAGACAATGGTGTCACCCTCACAAAAGTGGCTTGTGACAGAGATATGGCAGTGATTTCAATGAAGGACTATGAGCTTTGGTGCCCTGAAAATCCAAAGCTTTATGATATTATCATAAAGGTGGGCGATGACATTGTAAAATCATACTTCGGTATGCGCAA
>JAFWBH010000107.1 GCA_017507205.1 Clostridia bacterium | reverse complement strand
TTTCTTGAAGAAGCTTGTTGGTGCCTTCGCTTTCAGGTGAATTTATATTGCCAGGCACTACAAACAGCTCTGTTCCCTGTTCAAGTGCAAGGCGCGCTGTGATGAGTGAGCCACTTTTCACTGTCGCTTCGGGAAGGAACACACCTCTTGAAAGGCCTGATATGATTCTGTTGCGTTCCGGGAAGTGATATTGCAGTGGCTTTGTGCCAAGAGGATATTCTGTGACAACCAATCCACCTGCGTTCAGAATGCCATCATATAGCCCTTTGTGCTCTGCTGGATAACAGGTGTCAAGGCCACAGGCAAACACTGCAATTGTGGGAGATTCTGCTTCAACACAAGCCTTGTGTGCTATGCTGTCAATTCCCCTTGCAAAGCCAGACACTATTGTCAAGCCAGCTCTTGCAAAGTCACGAGTGAAGGAATCGGTGACCTTTTGACCATATCTTGTTGGAGTGCGAGTGCCAACCACTGATATGCAATCGCTGTTCAAAAGAGATGTGTTGCCCTTTGCAAACAGAACAAGAGGAAAATCATAGATTTCTCGAAGTCCTTCGGGATATTCCTCATCGTAGAAGGTTATCCAGCTGACCTCTTTCCTTTCCATCTCGTCAAGATAATTGTCAATGGTTGTATATTTTGCCAAAAATTCGGTTTTGTGCTTGTCCCCCAGAATTTTGCAGACAGTGTCTTGGTGCTTATCCAACACCCAGTCGGCAGGATTTGGCAATGCAGAAATCATATCCTTTTTCTTTTTCAAGGACAGCTCTTCCACAAGGGACATTGCAACTATAATTTTTGCTTCTTTGGTGCGTTTGTTCATTATCTGTTATATTATCGGTCTAGACCTCTGTATTGGATGGCTTCTGCAATATGCTTTGCCAAAATGCTTTCTGATCCATCAATGTCAGCGATTGTTCTTGCAACCTTCAAGATTCTTGTTGTGCCTCTTGCTGACAAATTGAGCTTTTCAAATGCCTTCTCCAAGAGTCTTTCGCCGTCCTTGTCAAGAGCGCAATACTTTTCAAGCTGTGCACTGCCCATTTCGGCGTTGGTGCGAATACCGTCATTTTTGAAGCGTTCTGCCTGTATTGCACGAACCTTGTTTATGCGAGCCTTTACAACGGCAGAGGCTTCGGGTGTTTCCTTGCCTCTAAATTCGTCATATTGAATGCTATCAACCTCAATTTGAAGGTCTATTCTATCCATCAAAGGACCACTAAGCTTTGAGATGTAGCTGTGAATCTGTGACGGACTACACTTGCACACCTGCGTTCTTGAGCCGTAATTTCCACAAGGACAGGGATTCATGCTGGCAATGAGCATAAAGTTGGCTGGATATTCAACCGACCTTGCAACTCTTGCCACCGTCACATGTCTATCCTCTATGGGTTGACGGAGAGTTTCAAGTGCTCTACGGCTATATTCAGGCATCTCGTCAAGAAACAGCACTCCGTTGTGAGCAAGGCTGACTTCACCAGGTGTTGCCTTGTTGCCACCACCGACCAAGGTTGGCACTGTGGTTGTATGGTGTGGTGTTCTAAAAGGACGTGTTGTCACAATGCCTACACCGGGGTCAAGTATGCCAGACACTGAATGTATTTTGGTCACCTCAACTGCCTCTGCAAAGGACATATCTGGCATAATTGTTGGCACACATTTGGCAAGCATAGTTTTGCCAGCTCCAGGTGGTCCTATCATAAGCACGTTGTGTCCACCACTTACTGCAATCTCTAATGCTCTTTTGGCAACTGATTGTCCTTTGACGTGGCACATATCAATGCCATAGCCATGGTTTTGACAGGTTGACACAAAGCTTGAGGTTTCACCAGGGGCATATTCTACGCCTGAAAGAAAATCGACAACATCACGGAGTCTTTCCATTGCATAGACCTCTATACCCTCTATGAAGCTTGCTTCCTTTGCATTGTCTAGGGGAATGATGAACTTTGTTTCTCCCTCTTGATATGCACTGAGGAGCAAGGGCATAATGCCATTAACGTGACGGAGCTTGCCGTCAAGCCCCAACTCACCGATGATAACATAGTCCTTGTATCTTTTGCTTGCAATCTGCTCTGTTGCAGCGAGAATGCCAACGGCAATGGGCAAGTCAAATTGTGAGCCTTCCTTCTTTGTGTCGGCAGGGGCAAGGTTGACTGTCACCTTTTTCATAGGGTAAAGAAGCCCACTATTTTTCAGTGCAGAACGAACTCTTTCCTTTGACTCCTTTGTTGCTGTTGATGCAAGGCCTACAAGCTCATATCCTGGCAAACCACTGTTGATGTCAACCTCGGCATCTACTGCATAGCCAACAAGGCCATCAAGTGCAAAGCTTTTGACTTTGGCAAGCATAATTATACCCCTATAATATATTTATTTATTAATTTTAGCATAGTAGCACCCAAAATGCAATATCTTCGCCCCATAAAATCTCATACAAAATTCAGTATTTTTTGTCGGAAAATAAAGAGGTGGATAGAATGCCAGAAAAAAAGAAAATTGCCTAGGAGTAGACAATTTTTCTTTTGGTCATATTTGATGTCTTTTGTTTTTGAGGGTGCTGGACCTCAATTCAACACTTTGTGTTGGAAGTCCATTTGCCTTATCAGATTAAAATATTTTGTTCTTTTAAAAAATCAATTTTTAATGCCTTTGCCAAGCTTTCATTAAACCATCAATTTGGGTTGGTTTCTTCATCTGTTTGAGGGGATTCTTCCACCTCTGTGACAGGCTCTTGGGCTGGCTTGGTGGAAGCAAGATAATCTTCTAGAAGCTTCTTTTTGTCCTCATCAGATAGGTCATCAAGATTGGTGCTTTCAGCAAGCTCCTGTTGCTCCTCTTCCCTCTGTTTCTTCAATCTGTCCTTGACGAAGCCTACGATGAACATAATTGCAACCACAAGCAGAGGCACAGCAATGAGTGTAACGTATGCCCAGAATGGATACTTGATGACAAAGGACATTATGCCACTTACAATGGGCAATTTACGTAAATAAACTGCTTTTATATCCCCTTCTTCAAGGGTCCAGGGGTCCTCCGACATCTCATTGTCGCCCTTGGTGTAAATCTTGTCAATATTGCCATTGTCGTCATAGACGACACGTGAAATACGGTGGGTTTCATTGTGTCCCTTCAAAGCTC
>JAFWBH010000106.1 GCA_017507205.1 Clostridia bacterium | reverse complement strand
GCAACGCTACATGGGTGTGGCGCAGTTTGGTAGCGCGCTTGAATGGGGTTCAAGAGGTCGGGGGTTCAAGTCCCTTCACCCATACCAACAAAAAACCTGTATCCTTGTGATATAGGTTTTTTTGTTTATACGCAGTCAATTAATAAAGGGGCTTGAACGGGTGGGCATCACAGACACTATAAACACTCCTCTAATCTTAATTTCGGTTTTGTTCTATGCCACAATGAAATTAACAATAGCAAGGATTTGACTAAAGACACGATGCAATCACATTGAAACTTAACAAATGAATTCAAACCATAAAAAAAGACAAGCCGATGCTTGTCTTTTTTTATTGTCTTTGTTTACTATTTCAATTCTTTTGCGACTTTGTATGCGCCTTGGGTGGCGTCTGCGATTCTGCCAGATTTGACTGCATCGCCGATGGTGAATACTCTGCCCTCATATTTGCCTTCAAGGGCTTTTGTCAAGTGATTGACAGATCTGACACCCAAGGACAGCACCACTGCATCAGCATCAAGGTGTAGCTCTTCGCCACATACAACAGGAACCTTCTTTTGTGCAGGCTTGCCTGCTTTCTTATCCTTTTTATAGCTCTTGTTTTTGACATATTCAACAGGTGCAATATTGACGCCCTTTTCATCAATTGAGCAGAGCTTGTGGGCTGTGTAATACTCGGTGCCTTTTTCATTGAGCTTGGGCATAATATCATCCTTGTGTTGAAACCATACATCAGGTGCGATGTCACCTTGCATTTCCACAATCGTCACTTTATTGCCCTTTTCTGCAAGATAATGTGCCGTTTCAAGTCCAGTCATACCACTTCCAACCACGACTACTCTTTTGTTTTCAAGCCCTGATTTGCCCGTCAAAACATCGGTGGTTGTATAGACAAAATCTTTGTCTGCGCCAACAATTGAACGGGGCTTTACTGCCACTGCGCCTGTGGCAATGACCACTGCATATGGATTGTATTTTTCAATGATTTCAGGGGTGGCTTCAACTCCACAGACTACCTCTGCTCCTTGAAGCTTGGCACCCTTCAATGCATCCTCAATTGCCCAATGGATTTTGTCTTTATGTGGGGGTAATGATGCAAGATAAACCTGCCCACCCACTTCATTTTCCTTTTCAAGAACAATAGGCTTAAAGCCACGTTTGCCAAGAAGCTCGGCACACACCAGTCCACCGATTCCACCACCTACTATAACCACAGTTCTTCCATCTCCGTCTTTTTCAAGGCTGTTGAATTCTCTTTCCTTGCCAACGGTTTGATTGACTGCACAATAGCCGTGATCACCGATGTAGGCATTGTCCTGCATTGATTGTATACAATACAGACAGCATACACATCTCTTTATCTCGTCTGCCTTGCCACATTGTGCCTTTTCTGCCCAATGAGGATCTGCAATATGAGGTCTGCCAAGGGACACAAAATCTTGAATGCCATCTTGTAGCTGTTGCTCAGCCTGCTCTGGTGAGCGAATTAAATTGGCTGCGATGACAGGGATATCAACAACCTTCTTCACCTCTTGGGCAAGATATTTACGCCAGCCAAGCTCAAAGCTTGTAGGCTCAAGCCAATAGTTGAAGGTGTCATAGCCTGCTGATGACACATCAATGGCATCAACACCCATTTTTGCAATGGCTTTGGCGTATTCGACACCGGTTTCAAGGGCATAGCCCTTGCCTGCCTTGCCGATTTTGTCATAAAACTCGTCAATGGTGAGGCGAACAATAATAGGATAATCACCACATTCTCTACGTATTCCCTCAACTATTTCACGAAGGAAGCGAAGTCTATTTTCAAAGCTTCCACCATATTCGTCTTTTCTTTGATTGGTATTTGGTGACAAAAATTGTTGGATGAGATATCCGTGTGTGCCGTGAAGCTCAACTCCGTCAACACCTGCCCTTTGGCATCTCACTGCTCCATCAACAAACTGACCAACAAGCTTTTTTATTTCAGATTTTCTCAAGCCTCGGACTCTGCCACCTGCAAAATATGCTGGCTCGCACTTGGAAGCTGACACGCTTGATAATGCGATGTTGTGCTTTGCAAGTGTTGGTGCAATTTTGGGTGCAAGGCTGAATAAT
>JAFWBH010000105.1 GCA_017507205.1 Clostridia bacterium | reverse complement strand
GCCCGACCACCTTGAAGCGATCGGGATGCTTGGAGATTGCATTGAGCACTTGAGTGCCAACTGCACCTGTGCTGCCTAAAATTGTGATTGTTTTCATAACTTGTTTATTGATTTTCAACTCTGTTGAAAAATACGGACTTTGCACATCTGTGTGCAAGCAAATATGTATTTCGCGTTTCTGCGCCAATTCATTTTAGATTAATAACCATAGACACAGACCATGGCAATTGTCATAATGACAAGGCTGAATGTTATGCTGTCAAGTCTGTCCATAACCCCACCATGTCCGGGGAAAATTTTGCCATAGTCCTTTACGCCCATTGCGCGCTTGATTCTTGATGCTGCAAGGTCGCCAAGCTGTCCGACCACTGCTCCAACAAGGCCAATGGCAAGGAATATAAGTGCAGTTTTCCACTCCCAGCCAGCAATATTATGTGAAATAATTGATTGATAGACTTGTCCACTTGGTGCTACATCAACAACTGAATAGTATTCAAAGATCACCCAGAAGATGATTGCGACAACCATTCCACCAACAAGACCACCAACGGCGCCAGATATTGTTTTTTTGGGGCTGATTTTGGGACAAAGCTTTTTGCCCTTAATCATTGAGCCAAACCAATATGCAAAGCAATCACATCCACAAGGAAGGGCGATTGCCATCAAAATCGTAAATACTGCGTAGTATTTGTATGAGAGCCCCCAAGCCATTGCCATAAACATTGTGGGATAAACGAGGACAAAGATGTTTACAAGCAAATCCTTGATGTTGCAACCATCTTTGAGAGCTTCTTCGGTCAATTCTGTTGCTTCAACATCCTTTGATGGACGGAATGTGAATTCAACGAGGACTGCCATTACACCAAGAAGAAGCACAATAAACAAGCCAAGAAAACCGATGTTTGTCTTGGTGCCAGCTTCTCCACTCATAAAGTGTTGCATCAAATAAAATGTGGGATATGAGAGAATCAATACGATGAGAGATGGTGCTATGAACATTTTTCTACCCATGCCCTTGAAGCATTGATGAAGCTCCCAGACTGCTCCTGCTGTGAACAACAGAATGAGCATATCAATAAATATTGCGCTCACAAAGTGAGAAGCAATTATAAATCCAACAATTAATAATGCGAGGCCAACGCCTGTAAGAGTTCTCTTTAAAAACATAATTTCCTTAATTATCCACAATCTTGTGTGTATTTTTAGTTGTTATGAGTGTTTTTGTGGATTACGCACCAAAGGTGCGATTTCTTTTTTCAAAAAGTTCAATGATCTTGTCAACGTCTGCTTCGTCCATATCTGGCCAGTTTTTTACATGGAAAATAAGCTCAGCATATGCAGCTTCGTATAGCATAAAATTGCTTAATCTCATTTCTCCACCTGTTCGAACAATACAATCAACAGGTGGTAAATGTGAGCTTGCCAAGGCTCTTTCAAAGTTCTCTTTTGTGAAATTGCCGTGTGAATAACAAATTTCGGCTGCATGAAGGAGATCTTCTCTTCCACCGTAATTAAAGCAAATGTTCAGGACTGTTCCATTATAGTCCTTAGTGCGATCTTCAATTTGACAAATGCTATCTTCAAGATAATCAGGAAGAGTTGATATATTGCCTGAATAGGTGATTTTTGTATCGCCGTCATACGTGCGATTGAAGGTGTCTACAACCTTGAATATTGCGTCCTTCTCTGCGTCAGGTCTTGCCCAATTCTCAGTTGAGAAAGCATAGACCGAGATGGCTTCT
>JAFWBH010000104.1 GCA_017507205.1 Clostridia bacterium | reverse complement strand
GCGGCTGCACTTGCCGCCACACTCCGCGCCGACGCGGAGAAGCTGAGGGCCGGGGTGGTCCTCTCTGATGCGGACAGATACCTGCCCTATCTCTACCCCGCAGCCTGCGGAGCTGACTATATCCCGGAGGAGGCGCTGGTATTCTTCGACCAGCCCCGCCGCTGCGCCGAGAAGGCCCGGGATTTTGCAAAGCAGCTGTCTGAGGACGTGAAGGAGCAGCAGCGCCGGGGGCGGATAGCCGCAGGCTCGGAATACTTTGCACTGAGCTTCGACACACTGATGAAGCGGCTGGGAGATTTCCCCGTGTATATGGCAGATGCCTTTGCTCTGGGTCAGCCGCCCATGCAGCCCAAAACCCTCACCAGCCTCTTTGCCAAGCAGCTGCCCTCCTATGCAGGCTCCGCTCAGGCAGCGGCAGAGGACGTGAAGCTCTATCTCAAACAGGGCAGCCGGGTGCTGGTGCTGGCGCTCTGCAAAAACTGCGATATTTAGATGGATAGCAAGAAAAGAAAAAGCCCACGGATAGGAGCATACTTGCCGTATGTGACTATTTGTGGACTTGAACTTGCCGAAGCTAGGCGCTAAATAGCGCAGTTTTTCCATAAATGTAAAGAATGCTGGGGATCAAAAACACCTGCCAGCACTCTCTACTTATGATAAGGGGGAAAATTATGAGTTAATTTGGGGCAATCACTTGATTGCACTCATATCTTAACATTGACTTTGCAGTATGTCAATAATTTTTGTGATATTTTTTTAATTTTTTTACATATTTTCTCAAATTTCTTGCAAAAAACACTTTTTTCTGAAAAAATTATCTCGCTTTTTGTTGGTTTTTGCCAAAAAAGATTTTTTCAACGAGTTTTCTGCAATCTAGTCGGTTTTCATACACCTCAACCGTCAATCTAATCACGCTTTCTGTTCCACTTGGACGGGCTATAACCCTGCCACTTTTGCCTATTTTCCCAACAAATTCGGCAATTTTGTTTTGAAAGTCCTCTGACTCAAAGCATTCCTTTGGTTTTAGGACATCTAAATTATAGCTGAACACGGGATATTCACGGACTTTTTTTGAAAATCCGTGGATATATGCTTCAACAAATGCAAGGGCTGTAATAAGACCATCTCCTGTGTTGGTTTTGTCTCCAACAATGATGTGCCCACTCTTTTCACCACCCAAAAGTGCGCACTTCTCCCTCATCATCTCTGCCACATATTTGTCACCTACATCAGCTCGATACAATGTGATTTTCTGCTTTTCAAATGCCTTTTCAACTCCACCACCAGTCATAATTGTGCCAACAGCTCTGTTGAAAATGGGAGATTTTGACTTGTAGAAGCAAGCAAGATTATACAATATTTGATCACCATCATAGATTTTGCCGTCAACAACAGCAAGCACTCTATCTCCATCACCATCAAAAGCAAAGCCAATTGCCCTGTCTGGTATTTTCATGAGGAATTTGTCTATGGCAGTCGCACCACAGTCAACATTTATCCTCTCTCCGTCATAATCATTGTTGAAGGAAATAACATTGGCTCCAAGAGTTTCAAAAATATCCTTGGCTATGTAAGAAAAACACCCGTGGGCAGTGTCAAGATATATTGGCCTGTCAAGAGATGCCAAATCAAGATGCTCGTATAGTGACAGCACGTGTCTTTTGTAATCTCTCACTGCACTGCTCAAAATATCCACTCGACCACTGGCAGATGAAATATGCTCAACCCAGCCGTCAAGAGCATTGTCAAGCATAAGCTCCTCGCTTTCGGCAAGCTTGCCATCTGCCCCCATAACTTTAAGCCCATTATATTCTGGTGGATTGTGAGATGCAGTTATCATCACAGCCCTGCCTATACCTTGACTTTTGATTGTGTGCGCAAGAGCCGGCGTGGGCATAACCCCCGTGATAAGCACATCTGCCCCACCAGACAACAGCCCTCTCACCAGCTCCTTTTCAATGTCAAAGGATGACGTGCGAGGATCTCTTGACACAGCCACCAGCTTGTTTTCTTTTGCAAGCACAGCCCCCAAGGGATAGGCTTGCTCAATGATGTTTTGCCACTTGCCACGTATGCCATCTGTCCCAAAATGCTTCATACATCAATATATGCACCATCCCTCTCTTTTGCACTATTTAAAAATTGAATTTTCTTGTTTTGACCAAAAGAGGCTTTAAAGTGGTTAAAATAATGGCATAAACAGCCTTTTCTGACATTTTAATATTTTCACAAAAAATAGACATTCATTTTGTCTTGAAATTAACGTTGCTTTGTAGTATTATATTAAATGTTATTTAAACCATAAATATAAACTAAAAAAAGGACAAAACTATGGCGAAAGAAAAGAAACAACCTGTCGTTCAAGACCCTCACGCCATTCCGTTCAATGAACAGCTTGCTTATGGCGCTGGTGCATTTATGGATGGTGGTGGCGTTGCTCTTATGGCTTGCATACTTGTCAAGTATATGGAGTCATTGGGCATTGCAACCTGGATTGCAACATTGATTTTTATGCTTGCAAAGGTTTGGGACGCAATCAGTGACCCTCTCATGGGCTTCATCACTGACAACACTCGTTCAAAATACGGAAGAAGAAAGCCTTATCTGCTCCTTGGTGGAGTTTTGACAATATTTGGTTTGTTCCTGCTCTTTGCTCCCATTAAAGAATGGGGCGTTGACGTCAATGGTGCAATTGGATATATGATTGTCATGTATCTTCTGTGGAATACGATTTCAACCATATCCCAGGTGCCGTATTGCTCACTTGCAGGAGATATTTCGCCTTCATTCCAAGCAAGAAATGATGCCAACACCATTAAGTTGGTGTTCAGTGCAGCAGGCGCAGGTCTTGCATACCTCATCCCCCTTCTCCTTCTTGAAGCATACACACTTCCCGAAGGCGAGGCTTGGCTCCCAAAGCTCTCTGCAACTGAATTCTGGATCATCATCACCGTAGTCTTTGGGCTTCTCTTTGGTGGTGGACTTATTATCTCTGCATTGAAGGTCAAAGAAAGAATCCAGCCTACAACACCCAAAGAAAAGTTTGATTTCAAGCAGTTTGTCAAGGGATATGCTGTGCCTCTCAAAAACAAGTCATTCCGTTGGCATCTTGGCATGTATGCCAGCTCATTTGCTTGCGCAGACGTCATTTCTGCCCTTGCAGTCTATTACGCAACTGACGTGTGGCACGGATATGAGCTATTTGGCATGAACTTTTCAAGCATGTTTATTGTTGCTCCTTTGATGGTGGCAGCTGTTGTTGCCTTCCCCATTGTGAGATATGCAATGAACAAAAAGACAAAGCAATTCGCCTTCAGAGTGGGCTTGCCCTTCTATATTGTCGGTGGCATACTCCTTGCAGTCATGGACCCTTCTTGGACACCACCTATCCTTGTGCCAATCGTATCCTTCCTTATGGGACTCGGCTTTGGTGGCGCACAAATGATGCCTTGGATCATCTTCGCAGACACTGTTGACGTTGCAGAATTTGCCACAGGCGAGCGCCCTACTGCAGCATACTCTGGCATAATGACCTTTGTGAGAAAGCTTGTGGGTGCAGTCAGTGTCGGTCTTCTCG
>JAFWBH010000103.1 GCA_017507205.1 Clostridia bacterium | reverse complement strand
TTCGCCTGCAATTTTGTACATATTGGGGATCATAAGAAGCAAACCTTGGCTTGCAGTAAAGGTTGTGGTCAGTGCGCCAGCTGCCAGTGAGCCGTGGACTGCGCCTGCTGCACCTGCTTCAGATTGCATTTCTGTGATCTTGACAATGTTGCCGAGAAGGTTCTTTCTGCCTTGTCCTGCCCAATCATCGCAGTTTTCTGCCATGGGTGAAGAAGGAGTGATGGGGTAGATTGCTGCTACGTCAGAAAAAGCATAAGCTATATGTGCAGCAGCTGTGTTGCCGTCAATGGTCATTTTTTTGCTCATTGAATGCCTCCATAATGTATTGCGTTTTTTTTGTTGTCTTGAGTGATTTTGCTGAGAGGAAAAACAAAAATTGTTTTTTCCTTAAAGCTCAGTGCGTTGAATATTATACTCTTTTAAGAGTAAATAGTCAATAAAAAAATCCTCACCACCAAAAAACACAGCCACAAAAATATGTTTACATATTTTCCTATTGATTGATTTCGGCATTCTAACCGTATGAAATTTGTTTTTTTACAAGTGTGCTGTTTGAATTTTGGGTTGTGTTTTTAATCGGTTGATTTTTGCTCTTTTAGGTGTTATAATGCAAGCATTATGTCTTATATCGTTTTCAATGGAGTAAATTATTCCTATCAGCTTGGTGAGGGTGAAAAGCTTAGAGCCCTCAAGAATCTGTCTTTTTCAATTGAAAAGGGCAGCTTTGTCGCGTTGGTTGGAATGAATGGCAGTGGCAAAAGCACTCTGTCAAAGCTCCTCAACGGATTGTTTTTGCCCACAAACAAAAGTGGTCAAGTGATTGTTGACGGCATCAACACAAAAGAGGTTGATGAAGTTGGCAAGAAGGGTGAAAAGGACAACGGCTTCACCGTCTTTGACGTGCGCAAAAAGGTGGGCATAGTTTTCCAAAATCCTGACAATCAAACTGTTGCAACATTGGTTGAGGACGATGTGGCATTTGGTCCAGAAAACATTGGTCTTTCAAGAGAAGAAATTGTTGAAAGAGTTAATTCTGCCCTTGAAGGCGTTACAATGACTGAATATCGTGATAGAGCAGTGAGCAAGCTTTCTGGTGGTCAAAAGCAACATGTTGCAATCGCTGGTGTCCTTGCAATGAAGCCAGAGGTCATAGTTTTTGATGAAAGCACAGCAATGCTTGACCCAATTGGCAGACGTGAGATTATGTCAATTGCAAGGGAATTGAACAAGCAAGGCATCACAATCATCATGATCACTCACAATATGGATGAGGCAGCCCTTGCAGACAGAATCATTGTCTTGCAAAGGGGAGAGATTGTTTTAGACGGCACACCAAAAGAGGTTTTTGCTGAGAATGTGCCTCGCTTTGGTCTTGCCCTGCCTCCTGCAACAGAAACGGCATACAAGCTTAAAGAAAAAGGGTTCATCTTTGATGAAGTTATCATCAATGAGGATGAGCTGGTGGAGGGTATATGCAAGCAATTAAGATAGAAGCCCTCACACATATCTACTCAAAAAAGACACCATCTGAAAAGGTGGCGCTTGACAATATCAACCTTGTGGTTGAGGAAGGGGAGTTTGTTGCAATCGTTGGACATACTGGCAGTGGCAAAAGCACTCTTGTCCAGCACTTCAATGGGCTCATCAAGCCTCACAAGAAGGGCAAGAATGGCAGAGTTGAAATATATGGCAGAGCCACAACAGAAAAGAAGGGCTTGAAGCAGCTTCGCTTTGATGTTGGAATGGTGTTTCAATATCCTGAATATCAGCTATTTGAGGACACTGTTGCAAAGGATATCGCCTTTGGCCCTAAAAATATGAAGCTTGACAAGGATGAAATTGACAGACGAGTGAGAAAATCACTTGAGCTTGTTGGCTTGCCCTATGACGAGTTTGCAGAAAGAAGCCCCTTTGAGCTTTCTGGTGGTGAAAAGCGCCGTGTTGCCATTGCTGGTGTAATTGCAATGGAGCCAAAGATTCTCGTTCTTGACGAGCCATTTGCAGGACTTGACCCAGAGGGTGTAAGGGAAATCACGGCACTTATATTGAAGCTGAAGAGTGAAATTTGCCCTACAATCATCACTGTCACTCACGATATGGACTCTGCCTCAACCCTTGCAGACAGAATTATTGCACTGCGTGAGGGCAAGATTGTTGCAGACGGCACACCAAAAGAGGTTTTCGGCGACAGAGCGCTTATCAAGGAAATTGGCCTTGATGTTCCTTTTGTTGCAAGAATAGTTGACAAGCTTGAAGAAAGAGGGATTGTCCTCAACAAAAATATAGTCACAATAGAGGAGCTGACAACAGAGCTTGAAAGGATAAGGACAGGGGGTGGCGACAATGTTTAAGGACGTTGCTTTCGGTCAATATTATCCAGCCAATTCACCCATACACCGTATGGATGCAAGAGTGAAGCTTATCCTCACAATTATGTTCATTGTGGGCATATTCTTTATCAAGAGCTATTTTGGCTTTATGCTGACAGCAGTTCTTCTTCTTGCAGTGATTCTTACAGCACGCCTTCCAATGATGTCTGTGCTGAAATCTGTCAAGGGAGTCCTGTTGATTGTTCTGCTGACAGCAGTCATCAATCTGTTCCTTGGTGGTGAAAATGGCACAGAGATTTTGTGGCAGTGGAAATTCCTCACAATCACCGAACAATCAGTTGATACAACCATAAAGCTGGTTTTAAGGCTCATTTTGTTGATTAAGGTGCAACTCTGCTTTCACTTACAACCACACCAGTTGAGCTGGCAGACGGCGTTGAAAGCTTGCTTACACCCTTGAAGCTCATACGTGTGCCTGTCCGTGATATTGCAATGATTATGAGCATTGCACTTCGCTTTATTCCCACGCTTTTTGAAGAAACCAACAAGATTATTTCTGCACAAAAATCAAGAGGAGCCAGCTTTGACACAGGTGGTCCCTTTGCAAGAATAAAGGCTCTCCTTCCAGTGCTTATTCCCCTCTTTGTCAATTCATTCAGAAGGGCAGACGAGCTGGCATTTGCAATGGATAGCAGATGCTATAACGCCAGCGATAAGCGTGTCAAAATGCGCAAGCACAAGCTGGGCATTGGTGATGCCATATCC
>JAFWBH010000102.1 GCA_017507205.1 Clostridia bacterium | reverse complement strand
GGTGTGACGTCAAGAAGGAGCATATCCTTCACTTCGCCTGCCAAGACACCTGCTTGGATTGCTGCACCGATTGCAACACATTCATCGGGGTTGATGCCCTTGTAAGGATCTTTGCCCGTTGCCTTCTTCACTGCATCGTACACTGCGGGGATACGCGTTGAGCCACCAACCATAATAACCTTTGAAAGGTCGCTTGCACTGAGGCCTGCATCACGGAGTGCTTGATTCAAGGGGTGCATTGTCTTTTCAACAAGATCTCTTGTGAGATTGTCAAATGTTGCTCTTGTGATGTCCATATCAAGGTGTTTGGGCACGCCACCATCAACTGTAATGAAGGGGAGTGAAACCTTTGCTTTTGTCACGCCTGAAAGGTCAATCTTTGCCTTTTCTGCGGCTTCCTTGATACGTTACATTGCCATTTAGTCACTTGAGAGGTCAATCTTTTCCTTTGCTTTGAATTCTGCAACGATATAGTCCATAAGTTTCTTGTCGAAGTCATCGCCACCAAGTCTGTTGTTGCCTGATGTTGCCAAAACCTCAAAGACACCATCGCCAAGTTCCAAAATTGAAACGTCAAATGTTCCGCCGCCAAGGTCGAAGATGAGAACCTTTTGTTGTTTGTTTTCATCTTTATCAACGCCGTATGCAAGTGCTGCTGCTGTGGGTTCGTTGATGATACGTTTTACTTCAAGGCCTGCAATCTTGCCTGCGTCCTTTGTTGCTTGACGTTGTGAGTCGCTGAAATATGCAGGGACTGTGATGACTGCTTCGGTCACTTTTTCGCCAAGATACTTTTCTGCATCGTTTTTGAGTTTTGTAAGAATCATTGCAGAGATTTCTTGGGGTGTGTAGTCCTTTCCATCAATGCGGACTTTTCTGTCACTGCCCATATCTCTCTTGATTGATATAACTGTGTTGTCGGGGTTTGAAACTGCTTGTCTTTTTGCGATTTCACCCACAAGTCTTTCGCCATCTTTGGCAAATCCCACCACTGAGGGGGTTGTTCTCATACCTTCTGCGTTGGCGATGACGACAGGTTCGCCACCTTCCATAACTGCTACGCATGAGTTGGTTGTTCCAAGGTCAATACCGATGATTTTTCCCATTTTATTTCTCCTTTCAGGAATATCCTGATCTTAAATATTTTTATTTTAGTAGCCCACCTTAACTCCGGCAGGTCTTACGAGTTTTCCGTTTAACGTATATCCTTTGGATATAACTGCCAACACTTGATCTTCTTTGCCCTCTGCCTTTTCCCTTTCAAGAGCATTCATAACCTTTGCATCAAATGGCAAGCCCTCTGCTTCCACTTCTTTCAGTCCAAAGGTTTCAAGTGCCATAAGGATTTGCGTTTCCATCATAACAAAACCTTGAAGGGCGCTTTCATCACTGATATACTTTCTTGCAAGGTCACAGTTGTCAAGGACACCAAGAAGTTTTTCAACAACCATTGATATGCCCAGTTGTTTCATTTCTTCTGCAAGTGTTTGGTTGCGTTTGCGATAATTGTCAAAGTCTGCTTGCAATCTTTGTGTGAGATTCTTGCAGGTCACTGCATCTGCCAGTGCTTCACCAAGTTTTTCTTCAAGGGCTTCAATATACTTGTCATCTCCAAGAAGTTCTCTGTCAAGAGTTGCTTCGCCTTCCACTACGACTTCTTCATTTTTGAATTCTTTGTCAAGTTCTTGCTTGTTTTTCTTTTCTTTCATATCTAGTCCTTTTTGTTGTCAAGAATTGAGTTGAGTGTGTGCTTGATATAGTCCAGTACGCCGATGACTCTCTTGTAGTCCATTCTTTCAGGACCGATGACACCTGCTTGACCAACGATTTCATCGCCTACTTTGTATGCCGCAGTGATGATTGCACATTTATCAACACCGCTGTCTTCTTTGCCTATTCGCACTGAAAATTCAATGCTGTCTTCGTGAGATGCAAACAATTGATTGACTTTTTGCTCATCTGAGATGACTGTCAAGAAGTTTTTGGCATCTTCAACATTGTTGTATTCAGGATAGTCAAGCATCTTCAGTGCTCCTTCAACCACAACGTTGTCTGCACGGTTGCTCATATAGTTTTTGACCACTGCGATGACTTCATCAAATATATTCTTGAATGCTTCCATCTCCGCTTCAATTTCGCCAAGATAGTTGACTGAATTGATTTCCCCTATCTCTCTGCCTGCAAAGACCTTGTTGAGCATCTTTGTTGCGGTGTCAAGATATTCTTCCTTTGTGTCAAAACACACGTCAATGGTCTTGTCGGCAAGGATACCGCTGTCGGTGACTATGAGAAGAAGGGCTTTGCCACCTTTCAGGGATATGAGTTTTATCTCCTCAATCACAACGTGTGGATTGTTTTTTGTCACGAGGAAGGATGTATAGTTGGTCACATCACTGATTATCTTTGCCGCTTGTCTTGTGATGTCCCCAACTTCTCCAAGTTTTTCTTCAAAACGTTGTCTTATGAAAGCGGTTTCTTGGTCAGTCAATGCTTGACTTTTGCCCACGTCCCCAACATAAAACTTGTATGAGGATTTCAAAGGCACTCTGCCTGCCGATGTGTGAGGTTGCTCAAGATAACCAAGGGCTTCAAGAGCGGACAACTCTGCACGAATTGTAGCCGATGATACATCAGGGAGATACTTTGCTTGGACGTCTGCACTTGACACGGGCTCTCCTGTGGATATGTACAGGTCTACCACTGCGTGAAGTATTTTTCGTTTTCTCTCGGAAAGTTCTTTCACTTTTTCTCCTTTTGGCAGTTGATGTGGTTGAATTGTTAGCACTCTCAACCGCCGTCTGCTAACAATATACTTCTATATTTGCCAAATGTCAATATTTTATGCAAAAATTTTTTGAAATTTTCTTATTTTTTTGTGTTTTGGAAACTATAAATCTCGTATTGACATAAACTGAAAATCTTTTTATAATGTTTATATATTACAATATATTATGCGTGTGGGTATATGCACACGAAAGGAAACAGGATGAAAAAACTCATTTCAAAGATAACTGTTGTGGCACTTGTGGTGCTTCTTGTGGCATTTTCTGTGGCTTTTGTCGGTTGCAATGGCTCGTTGAAAGTGTCTGGCAGTGCAAAAAATGTCATACTTCTCATTGGCGATGGCATGGGACTTGAGCACCTTGAAGCAGTTGCCGCTTACTATCAACTTGACAAACTTAATATGCAATCTATGACTGGTTTCAACGGCGAAGTGACCACTCATTCACGCAACAGCGAAGTGACTGACAGTGCCGCTGCATCAACTGCTCTCTCTTGTGGTGTCAAGACAGACAACAAGAGTGTTGCAAGAGTTGACAATGAAAACGTTGAAAATATGGCAGAATTTATTGCTCAATACAATATGGATATGGGCATTGTTGTCACTGAAAAAGCAACGGGTGCAACACCTTCTGGCTTTGCATCACACTCTTATGACCGCTCAAATGACTCAAACATCTTCAAGGGCTATATGGCAAGCGGTGTTGACCTTTTTGTCAGTCAATATGATGAAGACATACTCAACGAAGACCGTGAAAGTGCAATCATCAATGCAGGTTATACCCGCCTTAACTCAATGGCAGATTTGACTGAAAACGCATATAGTGCAGAAAAAATCTTTGCAACCGTTGATGCGTTTGCAGGATACGGCGAAGATGGCGCAAGCCTTGTTGATGCAAGTATGTTTGCCATAAATTATCTTGACCAAAAGAGCGAAAATGGTTTCTTTATGATGATTGAATCAAGTTATATTGACAAAATCGCTCACAGTGGCGACTTTGAAGATATGGCAAGAGAACTCCGTGCGTTTGATGAAACTATAAAGGCAGTCCTTGACTGGGCAAAACAAGATGGCGAAACACTTGTCATCATCACTGCCGACCACGAAACAGGCGGACTTCTCTACAACCCCGGCGACAACTTTGATGATACACTTTTCAAAACCGGGGAGCACAGCGGTGTAAATGTGGGCGTATTCATCTATGGATTGAACGGAGATGACCTTCAAGGCAAAACAATCCTTGACAACATTGAAATCAACCATATTATGTGTGGATACATCACAAACTTCCGCAAATAAAACAAAACCATATCAAACACAACAAAACGACAGGCAAACCCCTGTCGTTTTTTTCTTTGATTTATGATAAAACACAAGGCCAATAGCCCAAAATCCCACCACAAATAAAAACTATCACTAGTTTTGTAGAGATGATAACAGGATTTGTAGCCCAAACTCCTGCTACCAATGAAAAAAGACAAGCCTTTTTGCTTGTCTTTTGGAGCTGGTAGCCGGATTTGAACCGGCGGCCTGCTGATTACGAATCAGCTGCTCTACCGACTGAGCCATACCAGCATCGTTTTGGATTATATCAAAGATGGGCAGGTTTTGCAATCATTTTGAACAAAGTAAGCAATCAAAAGAAAAAGGGGCATCAATTTTGCCCCTTTCTTATAGATTGCATTTATCATTCAATTGTTTCTGTCACGATGTCCGTTGTGTTGACATCGACATCGTTGTCTTGTATTGCATCGTCAATAATAGTTTTGTCCGTTGTGTTTTCATTACAGTCAAAGGGACACTCACAGCCGTCCTCGCCACAGGTGCAGACCTCTTTCATTTCTTCCTCATCTTGAGGTGCATCCTCTTTCTTTGAGCCGAACATTACTTTCACATGCTCACCCTTTGAGATGAAGATTTCTCTTGCAATAATCATTGAGAGGAATGCTATTGTGCCACCCATCAAAACATCACTGAAAAAGTGTGCGCCAACCACTATTCTGCTCACTGCAACAAGACCTGTTGCGACAATGGTTGATATCCATACAAGGACTTTATGCCACGTTTTCTTCATTTCAAGCACGTCTATGAGCATAATGAGTGAATATATCATACCAGCTGCACAGGTGTGTCCACTGGGGAATGACTTGAAGGCATCTGAATATCCAAACAGCTCCTTGGATGCAAAAATCTCATTGTTGTCTGTTGAAACAAACCACATTGTGAAGTTGTCAAATCCACCCATAGCTTGACCTGCGATGCTGTTCATTGCGCGATATCTCATTCTGCCCATAGGCTCCTTGATGACTGCAACCAAAAGGTTGGCAACTGCTGTCATAACTGCTGCTGCAAGGACGAATTTTACAAGCTTCTTGAGGGTGTCCTCTTTAAGACCTTTGAGAGCTAAAATCACAAGACCCTCAACCATTAAGCCAAGGATAATCTCTGTAATAATGAATGCACCATTGTCCTCAAGCTTGTGGATAAGCTCGTAGCGTGAAAGGGGGCTTCCACTTTCAATGAAGGTGTCCTTCAAAACATGCTCAATTATGTATCCGAAGATGTCGCTGAACATAAGGAAGAATGCCACTGCTCCTGCCACTGCGCAAATGACTGCAATGATAATGTTCCAAGGCTTTTTGTTGTAGACCTTGGCAAAAAACCAAAGGCATATTGTTGCGCACACACCAATGAGGATATATATTGCACTGCTTCCAACAATTTCAAAAAATACGCCAAAAACGTCATCGGCAAGATACTCACCGTCTTTCAATGCGTGCTTTGTGAGAAGGTGGCTCACTTCAAGATCGGTGAATGTTGCAGCGATCAAAAGTCCTGCAAATACCACAACGAAAACTGCCACAGCGATCCATGATTTTTGTTTGAGTGTAAGCTTCATATTGTCTCTCCTTAGTGGGTTGGTTCTATTTTATCATTAATGCCGAAAATTATCAACATAATTTTATGTGATAAAAAAGAGCAAGAATCAAAGGATTTTGTCTTTCAATTCTTGCTCTCATATTTTTGCTAAAAGGCTTGGGTGAAGTCCGTCAGCCTTCGATATATTGGCTGTGGCTTAGCCGAAGAATGCTCTTGCGCTTTCGCCATATTTCATCATCGCTTCAAGGAGTGCATGGAGAGTGACATTTGTTGTCCTTTCAAATGCTGTTGCGATGTAGGACTCAATGCTATATGTATATCTAACTTGTGCACCTCCGTCTATGTGTTCTACCAATCTGAAATTGACAATATCACCGATTTGTGCAACGCCATATTCTGCGAATGAGATGCGATACAAATTGTCATGGCCCGCTATCTTTTCAAGCTGGCTTCCACTAATCTCTTTTATCATAGCACTGCCATCAAGATTTTTATAGCTTACAACCACTCCAAAATCTTCAAGGTTGCAGTTGATTTCCACAACGACATCAATTTTGATTATATTTTCAAGTGATAGCGTTGCGCCCTTAATGTCAAAAATGTATTTGCCTCTGTCGTTTTCAACCACACGCACATCCGAAACAGCTTCAGGGACTTCTTTTGTTGCGTATGCCTTTTGTTCCTCGGTCAAGTCTGCATTGACAAGTGCATTTGTGTTGTAATCAAAATAGATTTGTGCTGATGCACCGTAATTGAGCATATCAACGAGAAGTGTGTTGAGCTTCGGATTTGTGCTTCTTTCAAGCTGACTATACGCATACTCCTTGACACTGAATGTGGTTGTGTATATCACTTCACCATCAACCAAAACTCTTGCAGTGACATCAACACCATATTCCTTTGCATTGATGTTTCTGTAAACAAATTTAAGCACGGTCTGATTGTTTATTGTAGTAAGCTCATAATCAACGACTGTTGTCACATCTTCTCTGACAATATCGCCATTGCCGTCTGCATAAATAGGCTTTGAGAATATCATGGTTACATTGAAGGTTGACGCATAATCTAGATCAACATAGAACACCATTGCCATTTCGTTTTTGATGTCCAGAGTTTTGCCAATTATTTTGCCCGCTGACTCAACAAATTTGACATCTAATGTATGATTGTCAGAGATGTTTGCAAAGGTGTAGCCATTGGCAATTGCGTCGTAAATATCTTCTTTTGTCAGCGCATTGCCATCTACAATAATGGATTCAACCTTATATCCGTCCTCGGGCATGATATGATAAGTTGCTGAAGTTCCATTGAGGTAATATTGAATGCCAAGAGGTGTAAGTGTGCCACCTTCATTTGCAGTTGCTGTAATTGTCTTTCCCACATTAAACAATGGCTGTCTGCCATAAATGTAGTAGTCACCAATGGTTGTCATATGCTTAAATTCCGACAACCCATTTGCCTCTGCAACCGGCAATGGCGATTTTGCTACAATGTTGTTCTTGATAGATGCAAAGCCACCATAAAATAGTGAAGCAATAGATTTTATGTATGAAGCATCAATCTCATCATCAAAATTGAAAAACAAATTCTCGAATCCGTCTGTCATAACATTATACAAAGAATAAGGCATGAATTCTGTCGCAAAGGACCTGATCTCAATATTGAAAATATATGCCTCGTAAACTAGGTCGTCTGGCAACATTTTGACGCTTTCACCTACAACAAACAAATCTGTTACTAGGTAGCAAAGTGAATTATCTGTTACATCAGCATTTGTATTGTAATGCACAATTTTAATACTGGCCATAAAAAATGCATTTTGCTCTATTTTTGTTATTGTTTCAGGAATGGTCAATGAATGAATTTCCACACGATCGAATGCGCCTTCATTTATTGTTGTAATCCTGTGCTTTTCTCCATCAATTTCAACCTCTCCCTTGATCTCGTAATCTAATGCTCTATCATTGGGGACAACTGCCAACAACGCAGATTTTGAATAAATACCCACGCCATCAGTGTAAAAATGCTTGTTGTCGGGGCTTATCTTAAATAAGGTGATTCCTGATGCTACAAAAGCATTTCCTGCAATGTATTGCAGGTTTTCTCCAAGCACAAATGTATTAAGCTTTGTGCAACCATAAAATGCAAATTGGTCTATTTTTTCAAGCTGTGGAGCCTCAACAAGCTCAAGAGATGAACAGGAAACAAAAGCTTTTGCTTTTATTTCCTTTATATATGGCATGGATATGCTTTCAATTTCAGAATCTCTAAATGCATTTTCACCTATACCAATAATTTTGACACCATC
>JAFWBH010000007.1 GCA_017507205.1 Clostridia bacterium | reverse complement strand
AGACAAATAAGGTCTGCCATTGCCATGCCGTCAGTGTAAATGCGCACAAGCTTTTTCACGCCGGGGTTGGTTGTCTTTCCGTGGCTGTTGCTCACCTTGATTTTGGGCACCATATTTCCATTTTCATCCTCAATTGCAGACAGCTTGTAGACGCCACCCAATGCTGCATTATTGAAGGATGTGATGAGCTTTGTGCCAATGCCATAGACGTCAATCTTTGCATCCTGTTGAGCAAGGGCAAGAAGAACCTTTTCATCAATATCGTTGGACACAAATATCTTTGCCTCGGGGAAGCCTGCCTTGTCAAGCATTTTTCTTGCCTCTCTGCTGAGGTATGCAAGGTCACCACTGTCAAGACGGATGCCAAGAGGCTTGTGTCCGTCATTCTTCAGCTTCTTGAAAACCTTGATTGCATTGGGCACTCCACTCTTCAAGGTGTCATAGGTGTCAACGAGGAGCAAGCAATTGTCAGGATAGACCTTTGCATATGCCTCAAATGCGTCAAGCTCTGTTGGGAAGGACATAACCCAGCTGTGTGAGTGAGTGCCTTTGATTTCAATGCCAAACATTTGTCCTGCAAGGACATTTGACGTTGATCTACAACCACCAATATATGCTGCTCTAGCTCCATACAAGCCTGCATCGGGGCCTTGTGCTCTTCTGAGTCCAAATTCAGAGATGTTTGCCTTGGTGCATTCTGTAAGGCGAGATGCTGTTGTTGCAATGAGTGTCTGGTGATTGATTATGTTGAGGAGTGCTGTTTCAACAAGCTGTGCCTCAAACATAGGTGCGATGACTGTCAATATTGGCTCGTTGGGGAAAATAAGTGTGCCCTCTGGCACTGCCTTGATTGAGCCAGTAAAATGAAAGGCTTTAAGCTCGTCAAGAAAATCCTCACCAAAAATGCCAAGTGATCTGAGATAATCAATGTCATCCTTGCCAAAATGAAGATTTTCAATGTAGTCTATTGCTTGTTCAAGACCTGCTGCAATGGCGTAGGAATATCCATTTGAGCCACGATAAAACAAGTCAAAGCAAGCCATTTGATTTTTTGCTCCACACTGATAATAGCCATTTATCATTGTCAGCTGATAAAGGTCAGTGAGCATTGTAAGGTTTCTTTCCATAATCTACCGATTGTTATTCTTCGTCTTTATTTTCACTTTCAGTGACTCTGTCACTGCTTTCTTCTGTTTCAACTGACTCTGTGGCTTCATTTGCTTCAAGCATGCCTGCATCTGTCGCATCAGATTGGCTTGACTCAGTCACATTGTCATCGCCATCAGCTTCTACACTGTCTGCGCCCTCTGCATTTTCGAGATTTTCACCTTCTTTCTTTTTGCCACTGAAAAAGCTTTTGACCTTTTCAAGTCTGTTTTTCCATTCTTCCTTGTTCTTTGCCTTTTCTTCAAGGCGAAGAGCTTTGTTCTGCTCCTTCATTTCCTTTCTGTATTCTTCAAGAGCTTCCTTTGATGAAGGCTCAATGCTTTCAACAGGAACAAGTTCCTCTGTGCCATAAAGCCAAGAGAGGAATTTGTTGGGCTTTTTGAACATCTTTGCAGTGAAGGTATAGTTGTCAACCTCCCATTTTGAAAGGACAAGGCTGTCAAGATTGCCCTCTTGTGCTGCCATATTGACCTTTCTGAATGCAATACGATTTTCTCTGAACAGAATATAAAGGACACCCAATACAAGTGCAATGGGTGCAACCACAAAGCAAAGGGTTTGTGTCACGGGCACTGCGTCTATACGGACATATTCAAGGAGTGCTCTGCCAAGGAAATACCAGAAGAGATAGAAGAATGCAAGGATGCCGGGATATCTCTTACTCTTGCTGTTGTAGCGCCAAATTACAAATGCGATTGTTGCGCCAACAGCGTTCCAGCACATCTCGTAGAAGAAGGTTGCTGCAAACCAACCACCGATGGTGCCATCGGGTCCCACTACGGTCATATTTTTGTAGACTATATCCCAATATTCTGCCGAAACTCCACTGGGTTGATCAATGAACACGGCAAAGGGGAATGCCTCAGGAATACCCAACACGCTTGCAGGAAGTCCAAATGCCTCTTGATTGATGAAGTTGCCCACTCTGCCGAAAAGCTGACCCACCAAAAGCACTGGGACAATAAGGTCAAGTGCTTGACCAAAATTGATTTTCTTGCGCTTGCTAATTGAGAAGAAAACAACACCAAAGAAGCCACCAAGGATGCCACCAAGTATGGTGATGCCACCATCCCACAATGCAATCATATCCACAAATACCTGTGTTGAATCCTCTGCCCACACGTCTGGGTTGAAATAAACATCAGGACGCACAAAGACATACATCAATCTGCCCATAACCACTGCAATTGGAATGACCCAAAGGAAAAACTCAATTGTGTCATCTGTTGTAAGACCAATACGCTTGCATTGTGTCATGGCAATGATCAATGAGGTCATCATTCCAAGGACAATGAGTATGGCATACCATGCCACCTCAACCTTGCCAATTGAAAAGGCTATCCTATCTATAGCTGAAAGAATATTTGTCATAAATATCTCCTATAAAACTCTCATTGCACCACAAGGACGCACTGAAAGCTTGAATACATTATTTTCACCAAACAAGCACTTAAACTGCTCATTTGCATCATTTGAACTATCTTTTTTGACAAAAACCAAAATTGTGCCAGCAAAGCCACCACCGTGGACACGCTTTGCAACAACACCCTCTATGCCGTCAGTCTTGTCAAGAGCCTCTTCAATGAGGTGTGATTTTGATTTGGGTGAATAGAGGTTTTGAAGCTTGAATCTACTGCTCAACCCACTTTCATTGACGGCATCAAGAAAGCCCTTTTCATCGCCATTGTTTATGGCGTTGTATGCCCTGTCTACACGGATATTTTCTTCATAGAAATGCTCTGCACGAAGCAGTGCTCTTTCACTTACCCTGCCTTTGAGATTTTCCTTTTCCTTGAAGAATTTTTCACTTGGCACGTCAACAAGAATTTTGCCACCAAGAAGGTCGGCAACCTGCCTCATTTCATTGGGGATTGAAGCGTAATCATCGGTGAGATCACAATGGTCGCCACCTGTTGCAATGACATATATGTCAAGGTCATCAAATTTCCACTCTGCTTTGCTTACGATAGGATTTTCAAAGGACTTGAAATCTATCATATTTACGCCACCAAGGGATATTGCGCTTTGATCCATAAGTCCACAAGGCTTTCCAAAATAGGCACATTCTGCATACTGAGATGCCTTTGCCTTGAATATTTTGTCAAGGCTTCCATCGTTATATAAGTCGTTGAGAATCTCTGCAATGAGAAGCTCAAAGGCACTTGACGAGGAAACGCCACTGCCCTTTGGCACCGATGATGAGGTGTAAGCATTGAAGCCACCAATCTTGGCACCTGCGCCCTTGAAATATGCAAGTATGCCCTTTATAATTGCCTGAGATGAGCCAATCTCATGGATTTTGAAATCAAGATCATTGACAGAAACCTTGATGATGGGATAGCCCTTGGACTTGACCAAAATCAAGCCGTCATCACGTCTTGACACTGCCCCCAAGGTGTCTATAGTCACTGCTGAGCAAAGCACCTTGCCACCGTTATGGTCAGTGTGGTTGCCTACAATTTCAATTCTGCCCGAGGCAGAATAAAAGGCTTCTGGCTCCTTGCCCTGTGCTTTTTCATGCATATCTGAAAGAGCCTTGTATGCCACCTTTCTTTTATGGGAAAAATCACCATACAGAGTGTGGCAAAGACGGTCAAATTCATTACTTTCAAAAATCTTGTCAAAAGCCATTGCAATTCTGCCCAATGAGATTTATAATAACTATGTTATTCATTTTAGCACAGCAGACAATAATTTGCAACATAAATTGTATTTTGGAGAGGTTATATGCCCAGAAAATCAACTGAAGAATTGGTGAGGCGAAATATTAGACGCCTGATTTTACATGCAGAAAACAATCTTGAGCTTGAGGGCTATGATTGTTTTTATGCCGAAAACGAGCTTTTGAGTATGTTTTCAGTGGCTGAGCCATATGAAAATGACCCTGGCGATTTTGAGCTATATCAAGTGCTTTCAGAGCTTTTTGATGTGGCAGTGAAGCGTAAGATGTATCAGCCAGAGGATAGACTCCTTTTTGAAGGCAGAATTATGGGCGCACTTATGCCACGTCCTATGACTGTTGTTGAAAGATTTGACAGCATTGCTTCAAGAAGAGGCTCAATGGAAGCATCAAAATGGCTTCAACGCCTTGAAGAAAATGCCACATATTTAAGACGCCCCGACCTTGACAAGAACATCAAGTGGGAGCATGAAAATCAAGATAGAGGCAACATTGTCATCACCATAAATCTAGCAAAGCCTGAAAAAACAAAGGAAGAGGTTGTACGCGCCAAAAATGCAAAAACTGGTTATCCAAAATGCGTCCTCTGCCCTGAAAATATCGGACACTACGGAAATGCAGGACAGCCTGCAAGACAACACATTCGCATAATACCTCTTGAGCTGAACGGCGAGGATTGGTTTATGCAATTTTCGCCATATGAATATTTTGCTGAGCATATCATCGCCATATCAAACGAGCATCGCCCAATGATGCTTGACGGTGGCTCTTTTATGAGAATGGCAGATTTTGTCGACCTATTCCCCGACTATTTCATCGGCTCAAATGCTCCTCTGCCTATTGTTGGTGGGTCAGTTTTGGCACATGACCACTATCAAGGTGGATGCAAGGAGCTTCCCGTCCTCACAAGACCTGCAAGAAAGCACTATCTTGCAAAGGGCTTCCCCGACTGCAATGTTTCAATTGTGGACTGGTATAATTCAGTCGTGCGAATTGAGGGCAAAAACAAAAAACAGGTTGTCGAGCTGGCAGAAAAATTCCGT